>JAOADA010000003.1 GCA_026417555.1 Brevinematales bacterium | reverse complement strand
AGCTGAAACAACGTCATAGCATGCTTTTTAGAAAGACCGTGTCCAGCGTCCTTGAATGTGTTCTCCCATGGAAAAAGGCATGGGCATCTTCTGTGGTATGACGGCCTTTGAAAAACCATAGAGGAAGAAAAATTGTGGAAAGCCATAAAAGATTTTTTTTTCTCATATTCACGAAATCAGCAACAAACAGCCATGGGCTTGGATATTATCCTGGGGTTGAAAAAAAGAACAGGCAATCAAAATGAGGGGATATACGATTTTCGTACGTAGGCAAGTGTTTCGAACATAGGGAGAGACGTTTGGAACAAAAGACACACAGCATGACCTTGTGAAAGAGGGCATACAGAGGCGTTTCACTTTTCTCCGGTGGTGAGTTGTGGCCAGGGGGATTTGTCTTTAGATTGATTGTCCTTTCACCGTTTCTTCTTCAATGAGGCGAGTTCCCACGCCTATCCACATCCATACCCACATTCCAAGGTAAAAAGCATACAAAAGCATCGCATCAAAGACGAGAGTTACCCACATCCCATTAAGGATGCCCCACACAAGCGAAAAGGAGGAATGCTTTTTTTTCAAAAGAGAGAGAAACACCTTGAGCCACACAGAAAACAAAAACCCATACAAAAGTATCCACCCTATGATTCCCGTTTCCAGAAGGATGGCAAAATACCCCTGGTGAAGATAATCCGCCATAGAATAAATATCATAAGTATGGCGTTTCTCATAATAGTATTCCCGAAAATTCATGAGTCCGATCCCCGTGAGAGGATTCGCACCTTTCCAAAAGTCTATTCCTGCCCGCAGCTGATGAAGTCGCTGGATATTGGTATGAAATGAGAAAGGATTTTTGAGGCTCTGTGCCCACTTGGAGTCTGGAGCCACGACAAAAAGCCCAAGGGGCAAGAGAAGAAGAAAAAGGGCAAGATACCCTTTTCTCAAAAAAAGGAGTTGCGAGAACATTCCTACAAAAGCAAGAACAAACCCCCCTCTCGATTGAGTAAACATGAGGAGGAAAAGCCCCAGGATAACCCCACTTCCCCAAAGGATTTTGTTTCTTCTCTCTGTCTCTTGTAGAAAGACGGTGAACAAAACAGGAATCATGAGCCCTAACCAGTATCCTCCCCGTGCAGCCCACTCAAAAAGCGAGACAAGCTCTTGCTGGTGGTAGGGCCACAAGAGTGCCCAAGAGGTGCTTGCCCAGATTCCAATCCCTTGTTTGATATACCACTGCTGAAACAGTCCCACGATGCCCGCCGTGACAAAAGCAAGGAGAAGAGATTTTCCTATGAGCTTCCATGGGAGATTTTTCCATGTCTCTCCCTGAAAAGAGAAACCTACCAACATATACACGGCAAAGAGGAGACCTGCCCCTACGCCATTGAGGGGAAAACGAGAAAGAGCCCCTGAGATCATGGCCCATCCCAAAAATCCTCCTACCAAAAGATGGCACCATCGAAAACGGTAGGTTTTCCACCCAGAGGAAAGACCAAAGAGAACCGAGAGCATAAGAAAAATCACCGCGAAGGTGCCCGACCACCCAAAGCCCAAGGCCAAGAGAAAATACCGCATATGCCAGGGGAGGTTCTGGGAGTGTTTGAAAAGATACAAGCCTATGATAAGGCAGAGAATTCCAACCCCTATAACCATGGAGTGGACACACCATGTCTTTTTGGGATAAACAAGGGCTTTTTCGGGAGAAGATACGAGGGAGTTGGTTGCAAGGGAGAAAAAAACCATCCCTTCTTGAGGGGAAACTTTCACTGTATTTGTCGTTTTACTGATGAGAAGGATCTCCTGAGGAAGAGAGGATGGGAAAATGGCCAGATATTCTCCCGGAGGGAGAGGGGCACCAAGCGACAAGGGATGCCCAAAGATCAGCCATTTCTTTGCTCCAAAAGCCCACAGTAGCACGATAACAAGACCTATTTCAGCAAAAAGAACGAAATACTTTTTCATCTTTCCTCCGAGGGAGACGAGTGGGATACGATTGGCCTCACCCGAATGACTAAAAGATTGGTTGGGATGTCCAACGCACTGACACCATTGGGGAGAAGAAGACCAACATTGGTACTCAAGGAGTTACTGACTCCTTTAAGAGAAAGAGGAACCGTTTCCACAAATTGGAGATTACTGAGAAGAGTAGAAGGTCCCTTGAGGATAATCGAAGAAGGTCGCAACTCTATAGCTTCTATTTCGTATCCTTTTTCGAGAGAGTCTATGATCTTGGGAACTACAGGGAGGCTTGTGACTTCAAGCGTATCAACGAAGAGTATTGTGGTAGTCTTTTCTAGATTCACGGACATAGTGGGATCAAGTTCTGTGGTGGTCATTTGAATCTGGTTGGTGTTCCAACCAGGGGAAGCACTACTGAGGTCAACGAAAACACGAATTTGGTGGTTCTTAAGGGGCATCACACGGTCCTTGCGTCCCTGGATGGTAACTCTCACCATCATATCGTTAGTTTTGAGGATAACAAGCTGAGGGGCAAGGTTAATGTATTGCACGGGAATATAAAATGCTCTCTGGACACTAGTTTGGGAATAGACAAACCACCACAAAAGGAGGGCAACCACAAGGCTTCCTACTTTGGCTTGCCAGTCTTTGGTGAAAAGATTTTTCCAAAAGGTGAGGGAAAATGGGTTAAAGAAGTTCATAAAGCTTCCTTTTAAGGTTCTCATATTCGAGGTTAAAAGCAAGATGCCCTTCCATGGCAAGAGAAACAGTCCCTTTTTCCTCGGAGACAATAAGGGCAAGGGCATCACATTCACTTGTGATGGCAATACCCGCAAGGTGTCTTGTGCCGTATTTAAACTTTTTTGTTTTAATGGCGTCAATCTTGACGGCAGGGATGATAACCCTTGCTGCCAAGATCCTATCTCCCTGGATGACAACGGCTCCATCGTGGAGGATACTCCCCTTGTAAAAGATCGAGAAAAGCATCTCCTTGGAGAGTCTTGCGTCGAGAGGGAGGGCATCCTCCATCAAATGCCGTAGTCCTACATTCCGTTCAATAAGGATGAGAGCCCCCATGTTTTGTCTTGCCATTTCATAGACCGCTTCGGCGAGTTCCTCCACCACATTGGAATACTGTTTGTGAAAAACGGATCCCCCCTGTCCTACTTGAGAAAACACCCGTCGAATTTCAGGCTGGAAAAGGACCACAGCGAGAATGACAAAATTTCCTACAATATAACGGAGAACCCACGCAAGAGTGGAAAGTTGTAAAAAATCTGCCATGATATAGACGGCCAGAACAACAAGAAATCCTTTCACAATGTTCATGGAATTGGTATCCCGGAAAATGGTATACAAGAAATAGAGAATAGCTGCCACAAGGATGATGTCTATCACCGAAGTTGCCCAGGTAAGCCACGTCATACACACCCCGTTTTTTATTTTCTCCTGCCTTTATTGTAAGCTAAAAGAGCAAAAAAAGCAATAAACAAGGATCGGAGAAATTGCTCGCAGAGTTGCTCTTGCTCTTTTTTTTGAAGGCCATGGTGAGGAGAGGGGAATGTGTTTTCTCAAGCTATCACGATGTTTCAGCATACCGGCTGGGATCCACTTCTCTTTTTGGTTTTCTTTTTTTCTTTTTTATGGAGAAGAGGGGGCGGGAAGTTTTTCTGGTTATGAAAATTCTCTTTGTATGAGGACAAGGTGAGAGGGGGACGTTTACAAAGCGGATTTTTGTATCTTCAAACTTTTGGCGTAAGCATATTCATGGGTTTTGTGCTTCTTTTTTTATTCTGAGAGGCTGTCTTTGCTGGTTGTTAAAAAAGGAGATGAAAAAAGACAGAATGAAGAAAAAGTAACACGTGTAACCTTTTTGGTTTGCCATCATTATTTCAAAGATTTATCTTCTTTGCTGAAACATCGTGATAGCTAAAATATTTTAAGTCCATTACCCAAGGTATTTATAAGGCCTTGCCTTTTTACTTGGAAGAATTTTTTAAAAAGAAACAAAAGATTTTTGCCTCTTCGTCCCTTTTGAACGAAAGAGAAAACAAAAGAAATTCGTGTTTCTCGAAATAGTATGGGGTTTTCATTTCTCTTGAAAAGATCATTTTCCCCTTTTTCTCCTGACATGATCAGGGGGTTACCAGGGGGCGGGTAGAGGTAGTTGCCTTTTCCTTGCTGAAACATCGTTAGAGCCACCCCCTTTCCTCACCCCTCACTCGTTTTTTTGGCTGAAGAAGGTCACACATCTTGTCTGTCATGGGAAGGATACTCCCCTGAAAAGAAAGAAAAAAGCATTCCAAAAAGAAGGAAAGGAGAAAAGATCTCGGTCTTTTTTTGTTGCTGAAGAACAATATTTCTTTGCTCCCCAGGAGTGGAACTAAAGCCTTCTCTTGAAATCGTGGTATCCAAAACGCTTGTGGATCCTTACCCAACCCTTTTCACTGTCCATGATGGCAATATCGGGCAGTCTGATTCCATTGAAGGTGTTTGTTTTGACCATGGAGTAGATAGCCATATCGGTGAAGACAAGTTTATCCCCCCTTTTGAGGGGTGTGTCAAACGAATAATCTCCTATCACATCCCCGGCAAGGCAACTGATGCCCCCAATCCGGTAGGTGTAGGTTTTTTCATGAGGGAGTCCACTCTCAAGGATGTGTGGCCGATAGGGCATTTCTAATACATCTGGCATATGGGTAGCCGCAGACGTATCGAGAATAGCTATATCCATGCCGTTGTGAATAATGTCCAAAACAGTTGCCACGAGGTAACCTGCATTGAGAGCCACAGCTTCTCCTGGTTCAAGGTAGACCTGAACACCATATCTTGCCTTGAAATCATTTATCGTTTGACAGAGGAGAGGAATATTATAATCTTCTCTTGTGATGTGATGTCCCCCGCCGAAGTTGATATATGTCATCCGAGGGATAAACTCCTTGAATTTCTCCTCGAAGGCATGAAGGGTTCTGACTAAGGCATCGGCGTTTTTCTGGCAGAGGGTATGAAAATGAAGATAACTGATCCCCTCAAGAAGATCCTCTCGAAATTGGCTTTTCACTACTCCTAACCGAGAAAAGGGAGCGGCAGGGTCATACATAGGAACTGGAGCTTCAGAATGCTCGGGATTTACCCGAATTCCAAAGTGGATTGGTTTTTTTTTCTTTGTTTGAATGGCCAGGGGACGAAAATATTCCCATTGCCCAAAGGAGTTAAAATCAATATGATCAGCGTATCGAAGAAGGAGACGAAAATCATCGTCACTGTAGGCGGCTCCATAGACGTGGACCTCTTTGCCAAAGGCCTCTCTCCCAAGACGGGCCTCATCAGGAGAGCTGGCGCACGTCCCGTGGAGAGTTTCTTTCAGGATGGGAAATGTCACATAGGTGGAAAATGCCTTCAGAGCAAGAATAATCCGACATCCTGTGGCGTCAATCACCTGTTTGAGAATCCGTACGTTCTCTCTTAGTTTTGCTTCGTCCACAAGAAAGACGGGGGTTTTGAGACCTTCAATGTCAATACCAAGGTCACTTATTTTCAGAACGTGCTTTCTTGCCATGGAAGTCCATACTGCCCAATTTTTTCCATAAAGGGATCAGGATCAAACTCTTCGACATTGAAGACTCCAGCTCCTTTCCATACCCCAGTGAGGACCATCATGGCGCCTACCATAGCTGGTACACCAGTGGTGTAAGCCACAGCTTGAGTCCCTGTTTCCTTGTAACTTTCAGCGTGGTCACAGATATTGTAAATGAAACGGCGTTCTGTTGTTCCGGAGTATCCCTCTCCTTCGATTTGAACCCCAATCACAGTTTTGCCTTTGTAGTTTTCTCCGAGAGAGGCTGGTTCTGGGAGAAGTGCCTTGAGAAACTCAAGGGGAACAATCTTTTTTCCCTGAAAAACAATAGGGGTGATGCTTGTGAGCCCCACGTTTTGAAGAACTCGGAGGTGAGTGAGATAGTTTTCTGAAAAGGTCATCCAAAAGCGTATACGTTCAATTTCAGGAAAATTTTTGACAAGAGACTCAAGTTCTTCGTGAAAAAGAAGATAACTTTCTCTCGGACCGACACCAGGATAGTCAATAGGTTTGTGGACAGACATCGGAGGGATTTCTTTCCATTCGCCGTTTTCGTAGTAGCGTCCATTCTGGGTGATTTCTCGGATGTTGATTTCTGGATTGAAGTTGGTAGCAAAGGCCTTTCCATGATCACCCGCATTGCAGTCCACGATATCCACATATTTCATTTTTTTGAAGTAGTGTTTCTTCATATACGCCGTGTAAATATTGGTCATACCTGGGTCAAAACCACACCCAAGGACGGCCATGATACCTGCTTCTTTGAACCTCTCATGATAGGCCCATTGCCATTTGTATTCAAATTTAGCGACATCTTTCGGTTCATAGTTTGCCGTATCGAGATAATGCGTTTTTGTGGCAAGACAGGCATCCATGATGGGAAGATCCTGGTAGGGAAGGGCAACGTTGATCACCATATCTGGTCTGAATTTTTTTATGAGTTTTATGGTGTTTTTGGGTTTATCGGCATCAAGGGAGGCAGTTTGAATCTTTCGTCCATATTTTTCTTGGATACGGGCAGCAATCTTGTCGCACTTGGATTTCGTGCGGCTGGCAAGCAAAATATCATGAAACACCTCAGGAACTTGAGCACACTTATGCGCGACCACCTGTCCTACACCACCAGCGCCAATAATCATGACTCTTGCCATACGGTTTCCCTCCTTTTAGTCTTTTTCGTAATAGGTGTAGCCGTCAAGTCCGTCTTCTAAGGCTTTGAGAATAGAGGCACGCTCTTGAACACTGATGCGGTTCTCAGAAACGGCTTTTTCAGCGATTTCCCGAAATCTTCGTCGAATGTATTTGATGTCATATTCAACATAGGAGAGGACGTCTGCCACAGAGTCCCCTTCAATTTCTGAAACAAAGTTGTAACTCCCATCCTCGTTGACCCGAACGGTAACGACGTTGGTATCTCCCAGAAGGTTATGGAGATCTCCCAGGGTTTCTTGATAGGCGCCAACCAGAAAAACCCCTATATAGTATTCTTCATCTCCCCTGAGTTCGTGAAGAGGGAGAGTAAGTTTCTCCCCATGGGGGTCAATAAAATGGTCAAGTTTTCCGTCACTATCACAGGTAATATCCGAGATAATAGCCTCTCGGGTTGGCATAGTATCAAGGCGATGAAGAGGCATCACAGGAAAAACTTGGTCAATTGCCCAGGTATCAGGGAGTGATTGGAAAACACTAAAGTTTCCGTAATAAATGTCGGAAAGGGCCACCTCGATTCCCTCTATCTCTACAGGGATTTTTTTCATCCCACGGGATTTTTCACTCACAATAGAGACAATATTCCAGAAGATGTTTTCAGCGAGGGCACGTTCCCGAAGAGAGATGTCTCCATGTTTGAAGATATCCCTGATCTGGTCTCTATAATAAATAGCGTCGTTGATACTTTCCTGGAGGTTCTTGAGAGAGAGCTTTTGATAGGTTTCAAAAAGATTTTGGGTGAGCTCGTGGGTACCTTCTGGCAGGGTTTGAGGGGGAGGAGCGGGGGTAAAACGTGTCACATCCAAAATATTGAAGACCAATACAGAGTAATACGCAACGAGAAAACGGCCAGATTCTGTTACAATCGTGGGATGAGTAATTTGGTGTTCATCCACGATACTCATCACTGTTTCGACAATGTCAGCACAGTACTCTTCAACAGTGTAGTTTCGACTGGAGTGATAGTTTGTTTGAGATCCATCGTAGTCAACAGCAAGTCCTCCACCAAAATCCACATATCCCATGGGGGCTCCTTCAGAAACAAGCCCCACATATACCCTGGTGGCCTCCTGAACCGCTGAGCGGATATCTCGGATATTGGGGATTTGGGATCCCACGTGGTAATGGAGAAGCCGTAGCCATCCCAGCGTGTTTTCTTTTTTGAGTTTATCTACGAGCTCGACAACTTCGGGGAGACTGAGGCCGAAGATACTTCTGTCTCCCCCAGATTCTGTCCAGTGTCCGCTTGCTTTGCTAGAAAGTTTGATCCGTACACCGAGCCAGGGTTCCACACCAAGGAGCCGTGATCGCTCAAGGATGAGATCGGCTTCACTTGGCATTTCTATAACAAAGATACAGCGATACCCCAACTTGGTGGCGTAAAGCCCAAGATCGATAAACTCACTATCTTTATAACCATTGCACACAATGATGGCTTCAGGATCCTTGAGAAAAGCAAGGGCGGCAAGGAGTTCTGCCTTGCTTCCTGCTTCAAAGCCATGATGGTACCGACTTCCAAACTCACTCACCTCTTCAAGGACTTGTTGCTGTTGGTTAACCTTGATAGGGAAAACACCTTGATATCGTCCTTTGTAACCAAAAGCCTGGATAGCTTTGCGGAAACTCTCGTGGAGGAGTGTGATCTGGGAATCGAGAATGTTACTGATACGGAGAAGAACAGGGAAACTGAGTCCCCTCGCCCGAATACCTCGGATGATGTCCATGAGGCTTGTCTGGATGGTCCCTTGCCGGGTTTTGTATTGATAGACGACTTCTCCCTTTTCGTTGATATCAAAGTATCCGGCACTCCAACTCCGGATGTTATAGAGCTCGGCTGATTTTTCTACTGACCAACGCTCTAGGGGTTCCTTTCGTACCATGAACCATCCTCCCCGCTCTCGAGTGGACATTATTGTAGAGCAGATAGGAAAATATGTCAATTTTTTTGGAAGCTGTTTTTGTGCAGACTGCTTTTTTTAGTTGTGGGTTATTTTCTTTACGGTGTCCTTTTCTCGAAAGGGGAACGATTTCAGAGTAGGGATGGCTTGATCTTTTGTGTGTCTCAGCATTTTAGGAAAATCTCTTGGGTGGTTCTTTGTTCTGAGGATTTTTCTCTTTTTATGAAAAAAAGGGGCATGTCTCGTCCTTGCTGGTGTCTTCATGCCTTATTATTGTGTTTCAGCGAAACTGTGGTTTTCCAGAGAAGAGCAGAGATCATGTGGTGAAAGAGTACTGTGGGTTTTCTCAGGAACGTGTTTTTGGCTGAAACATCGTGATAGCTTCTCCACCTTGTCTTTTTCATGTCCCCTTTTGTCCAGGTTGGCTTTTTCCTTGACAACGGCTTTGTTTTGTGTTATGATATATACCTGAGATGCCGGGGTGGCGGAATTGGTAGACGCGCTAGATTCAGGTTCTAGTGGGTGTTCAGCCTGTGTGGGTTCGAGTCCCGTCCCCGGCATGTGTTATTTTTGGGTAGGCTGAGAAAAGCGCAAAAGAGTATTTTTTCTTTTGGCTTTTTAGAACTTGATTCCCAGATCAAAGGCAGCATATACCCCCCAAGCCCTTTCAAATGGTTTTTCTACCCTCTCTCCTGCGATGACTACCACTTCTCGATATTGGTGATTAAGGAGTTTGAGGATCAGAGTCCCGGTAATATAGTCAGTGAACTGGTAGCGAGAGGAGTGCTCAAAAGAAACCTCATATATGGGTTCAACAAAGGGAGCGAAGAGAGGTCTGTCATAGAGGGTGGATCCCCAGGAAAGGGAAAGGTTTTCTGTGTTTTGAAGGGTAGAGCCTCTGAGGTTGATCCTCCAGCCGAGGAGATTGAGCTCTTTGAAGTCAAGGATATTCCATGTGAGAAGAAATCCTATCGTGTGTTTTGTTGTGGTTTTGAGGGCGAGGCTACTGTCGCGTAGAGGGAACCCATAGTTGGTTTCAAAGGCATACCAGTTGGATATTCTGTCTTCCTGGTTCCATTGGTAGGCATAACTTGTGGTGAGGCTTACATCCCTCAGGAAAAAGACGGTTTGTCTGAGGGTCAAGGACCTCCCAGAAGTAAGAATTCTTGTGAGATAGTTTTCTGTCCAGGAAAGGGAAAGATCCAGTTGAAGAGGGTTTATCTGGTACACGCTGAGATTGGTCCAGAAACGTCCCCAGGAAAATTCTGACAGGGTCCCAAAACTGTGAGAAAATACTTGGGTGTAACCAAAGTCAACGCGAGAGGTGGTGAGGGTGGTCTGGTACCGGTAGCGCTTTGGAAGGAATATGTCCCAAAGATTTTCATAACGGGGAAGGATCCATTCCCATCGCCATGCCTCTTCGAGGGAGTGCTGGCTTCCTGTGAGATTGGTATACTCAGAGACAAAAACAAGGGTGTTTGATCGGGCTGGCACCAGCCAAAAGGTACTGTATTCCCAGGGTGGTGAGATATATATTCTCCCTGTTTGGAGAAAGATGTCCTGATAGAGGAGAGGATCTTGGTTGGATTGGTACCAGAGTCTTGCTTGCCTTTGGAGAGAGACACCTAATGTATCGAGGAAAAACCAGCGAGGGTAGAGGTTAAGAGCCCATTGGTTTGTGAGACTGTGGGTGGTTTGGAAGAAAAGAAGATTTCCCGAAGCGGTATAGGTGAAGGCTTCTCGATTTCTGTTCCAGGAGGCTTTGTTTTCACTGAAGATCCAAGGCCAAGGTTTGTCAAGTTGAAGACCAACGAGATAGGATTCGTTGTCTTTTTGCCAGAAGGGATCATTCCAATTGAATCCCTCGATGAGCCCTTGTTGTATCCAAACGTATCTTTCCCCACTTCGACCTGCCTCTTGAAAGAGGGTTGCTCCCTCTGTGAGAGTAGCGATATCAGTATAGGCCCTATACTTTTGTTGGGTTTTGCTCAATCCTGCCAAAAGAACAAGGGGGCCTGTCGTTTGAGACAGGGAAAGAGAGAAGATCTTTTGTCTTGAAAAGGTATGGTTTCGATTAGAGAGAAGGTTCTTAGTGGCTTGAGAGAAGCCTAGATCAAGGGTAGCGGCATGTTCATACGCAAGATCAATCTGGTGGGAGAATATTCTATTCCATGGGAGTTTTTCTCGCAATGTCCAGCGAGTGGAGCCGTTCTGGAGAAGGGTTGTGTGACCGAGGGAGGAGACAAAGAAATGTCTCCATTGGGTTTCTTCATTGTAGGAGTGAAATACCTCAGGAATCCAGGCACTACTTTTATAACGAAGGGTGAAACCTCCGTTATTTTTTTCAAATTGGAATTGTTGATCCAGGGGAAGCTCTGCTTCATTTGTCCTGGTTTTTTGTCTCAACCAGGAACCATAGAGTCTATAATCCATGACGCGGAAAAAAGAGGACTGAATATCCACAGAGTACAGTCTGAGATCAGCCGATCGAGTGACGTTCGTTACGCCAAGGGAGGAGCGAAAATTGTCTGATCGCCATTCTGTTTTTCCTACCAAAAGAAGGGGACCGAAGATTTCATACCCATTCCATATCCAGAGGGGACGACGGATATCGAGGGTAGTGGTGGCTAGGGTTGCCCATCCTGTGTCGATTCTATCGTTTGAAACATGAATTTCGTTGATCCATAGAGTGCCCTTGCTTGTGCTTTCGCTTCCGTCTACTCTGATTCCATAGGCGATGGTTTTTATGTCTTGAAGAGAAGGGCTTCCTTGTTTCGTGGGGGTATAGGTATATTCTCTTATCGCGAGTTGAAGGGAGGCGAGGGAGAGGGTTACTTTGTGCCAGGTATCTTTGGGAATATCTCGAAGGGGAATACTCCATTGGTACAAGGCATTCGTTGAGGAGCCAATCGCAAAGAGGAGATATTCGTCGTTCCACGTGTCCAAAGCCGTTTTGAGAGGGGCTCCAGTTTCTGTGAAGGAAGGGACAAAGATATAAAAAGAGAGATGTTCATAAGTGCTGAGGGGGAGAGAAGCTGTCATTGTTTGCCACACCATGGCTTCTTTGCCACCTTCTCCTGAGAAAGGATCAAAAGGTATATTACTCAGAGAATAGGTGAGAGAGAGGGATTTCTCTTCGTATTGGAGAGCTTCAGCCTTGCTCCGCATTTTGTGGAGGTTCTCAAAAGTGGTGTAGCGTTCTTTTGCGTCTGGATCCTCTGCCCATGGGTCGTAAAAACGGTGTTTTTGATACTGAGCACTTGAGAAGGTGGTCAAAATACCTGTTCTCCATTGGTTTCTTGGGGAGATATTGTGCCCGTCTAATGTGAGGCGCTGCCATTTGGTTTTCTGGAAGGTAATACCGTCGATAAGCACGCGGCCTTTGGTGCCGTTTTTCTGTTTTAGGTAAATGGCGACAGCAGTAGCTTGCTGAAGGGCTCGTACTTGTGAGGACGAGAGTTGGTCAATACGGATCCGGTATTCTCGCCATCCTGTTCCTTCTATCCTGAGGTTTGTGGGAGAAGTGATGCCGCTTGAAGGAAGGATTATCCAGTTGCCGGTGATATCGAGAAGACCATTGGCATTGAGATCCTCGGTTTGGATAAATCCATCCCCTTTTCCTCCACGGCCAATACCTACGCGAGTGACTTGAGAACCATTGGTAGGATCATGAAAAGGGTATCCTAAATCAAGGCTACTGGTCTCAGCATCCAAGATTCCATCTCCGTCACTATCCTCAGGAAGATTGCCCACAGCAAGAAAAAACTCAAGTTCATGACTTGTGTTTTCCTCGAAGGTTCCATTTCCATCCTCATCGGTTTCTATTTTTGCCCAAAAGACAATCTCATCATAGGGACTGAGATCCACACTGAGGCCACTTGCTAGCGGGGAAACGGCCCCCACCCATACCCCGCTGCTGTAGTCATAATCCCATACAAGAACACTCTGGATAACGTTTGGGTACTCTGAGGCTGGGAGATGCCCCCCAAGAGCCATATAGGGGCCTGGTTTGCTGGTGTAGGGATAGACAGCAAACGGGGGTGAAGAATACGGGATGAGGCTACTACTTCCATCAGGTTTGTATTCTCGGTAGTCGCGATAGAGGAGTTTGGCCCGATTAGAAAGAGAGATTGTAGGAATATTGGTAACAGGGCTGCAGAGAATCCATCGGTATTCACTTTTGGAGAGTTGGAAACTTTCGGTTATCCCCTCAAAGTCTTCTAGAATAGCCATGCCCGCCGTGTTTGGGTCATACACAGACATCGCCCCTTCGAGTTGAATAGTCCACTTGTTTTGGTTTGCCCATCCTAAAAGATTTCCCATATCAAAGGTGTTGTCTACGCTTGCTAAAAGAATCCCATCGGGTGTCTGGGGGAGTCTTGCCCCTTCTTCTCCTCTCTGAGCCAACGTGGTGATGAAGGTCCCTCCGATATTCCAAAAAGAGAAGAGAGGATAATCCCATCGGTTAGCCCAGCTGAAGCGTTGAACTCCGGCACCATAAAAAGGTTTGTATTCATAAAAAACCTCAATGACATCGTTGTCCTGAAGGGAACTCATCTGATTGAGAATGAGCTCCCCTGTGGCAGAAACAATGAGGTATTCCCATGAGGAGAGTTTTCTGCCGTTGATGAAGACACTTTCACTTCCTGGGATGACGTTATAGTCCAACTGAAAACTTCCCACTGGTTCATAATAGGAACAGACGAGGCTATACAAAGAGTCACTCTCTGAAGGATCCGTATAATTTGTATAGAGTGAAGAGGGACCAGGCAGAGGTGTCCGATCAAAAAACCAGAGATACCCTGCGGAGGGGTTCACCCGATACCTTGAATTATCAAATTGGAAAGGAGTTTCTATGTTGGGGTTAGCTGTATAGACCACGCGGACATCAAACCCCTTCCCTGGGTCAAATCCACGAGAGCCGAGGGCATATACCCCGTAATGCATATAAGGGGCTGTGGGCTCGTCCTCTCTAAAAAGGTAAAGGAAAGCCTCTCCTGTGGTATCGTCATTTCCCTGCCATGGTACTCCGGCTGGATTGGAGAAAAGATTTCCCCCATGGGTGTACCGAATCACTAACCTCTTGTCCCGGTTTAAAGATGATGAGAGAATCAATTCCCCCCGTTGATGGTCCAGGGTATAGTCCTGCATGAAAATAAGTCTTTTATAAAAAAAACCATCAATACGTCTGTCGGAGGCTACATTTGTTTGGACAAGAACCTCGACACTTCCTATGTCGATGTCTGTGTCTGGCAAAAGAAAGACCCGTCGCTTGAGGTAGTGCACGTCTCGGATGGTGATGGTTTTGTATTGTTTGGAACCCACAAAACGCCGATATCCTTTTTGAGTTCCCGAGAGGTGGAAAAGACTCTGCCAGGAGAGTTTTCCCCACTGGAAACGTCCCAAGACACCCACCCCTTGGGAAGGTATCCCCTCGCTACTGATGAGAGCACTTTTTTGGGGTATCTGCATCCCCACATTACCAAGAAGGACTTCTCGGACTACGCCTTTATCGTTGGAGAGAGCCTTGTACTGAAGAGAATAAATATTCTCCGGATTGTCTGATTGGTGGGAGAGGGAGACGTTTACCCTTTCTCCTATTCTTCCCATCAGATGAAAACGAAGATTCTGGGCCATATCGAGGCCTGACTTCCATCCCCCCACCGGCTGCAAAAAAGAGGGATCCTTCCACACCCAACCATATCCCACTCGGAAGACAAACCACCCACTTAGGACGAATTCACTTTCCCATTCTTCTACTCGAAATGCCAGAGGTTTGGTTTCTCCTTTTACGGCAAGCCCCTCTCTCTTTCGTTTTTCTTGAGCAAGACTGTCATACACCAGGGGAGAAAAACTGATGAGGTCTCTTTCGGGGATGAGTTCAAGAGTTGCTTTTCGGAGGCTTCTTCTTTGCCAGCGGAGGTAAGCGGTTTCCACGGGGAAGAGGTACCAGTCCGAGGGGAATATCATTTCTGCAAGGGCTTTCTCCCATGCCTCAACGGGGTCAAAAGGGACAAGATCCTCAAAGGCATCAGAAAAGACAAAAATCACGGTTTCATTGGAAAATCGCCAATTGGTAATGCCAGCGATTACGTCGGCATTGGAGATGATTCTTTGATTGGTGATCACCAGGGAGGAGCGCTGTCGTGGGGTGCGCCAGAAGAGAACCTCTCCCTCAAAGAGGTTGGTTTCCTCTCCGGTTCCTCTCGCAGGGGAGGCTCCCAGCCAAAGCCCAAGACAACACAGAAACACGATGTGTTTTCTCACCTGATGCCCCTCATAGCTTCTCTTCTTCGTATGGTATAGTATAGGGAAAAGAGAGAAAAAATACAATCTTCCCTTCTCGGATTTGACAAAATGCGCAAAATATGCTATACTATATATCCTCTCTGCGGCCATCGTACAGTGGTAGTACCTTAGCCTTCCAAGCTAATGGCGCGGGTTCGATTCCCGCTGGCCGCTTTTGCCCTCCTTTTTTGGTATACAACCCACACATTCCCTCTAAGATAACCTCCTGAACTTTGGGGTCATCCTTCCCCCGGGATGGCCCCGCTCTTTTTTAAAAATCCCGAGCAATCACAATTTCATGGACAGCGGGGTGAAAATATACCCCATCATACGGGTAAGCAATATTCCACATAAGCTTGATCTCTCCACCCAAGACAAGCCTAAAACCTACTCCGCAGCTCGCAAGGATATTTTCAAATCTTCCGTCGTCTCTTTTTGCTCGAAACGTAGAGAGTGTGTGACGATTGGCAATTGCCCCCACATCAACGAATCCTACCCCCCAGATGGTGGGAAGCACAATGGGGGGGAACCCCAACTGCCAATAGCGGATCATAGGGAAACGAAACTCTGTGTTCCATACCACAGCAGTATCTCCACGAAAAACCCCATATGGATATCCACGAATAGAGTTATGTCCCCCTAAGAAAAAGAGCTGTGGAAAACGTTGGGGATCATAATTGAAGATTGTTCCCCCAGCCAGTCGGGTTGCCACGCCATATCCAGGGACAATCATGAGGTAGCCACGCAAGTCCCCCACACATCGCGTAGCAAAACCACCCAATGCATTGAACGGAAGAACTTGCTCTAGGGAAAACGCCATACGAATCCCATCCAATGGCCCAATTCCTGAATCTAAGGCGTTGTCAAAGACGTATGCTCCCGAAACAAAAGCCTCCTGAGCATTGGTGAGGATGAGTTGCCGGTTTTCTACCAAGGGGTACGTGATGGTGCGGTAGCTTACCATGCCATCAAATCGTTGAAAGGTGGAGAAGGAGTAAGAATAGAGAAAATCACTCTGCCATTTGTCAAAATAACTCAGACCTACCTGATAGAAGTCCGGAAATTGGATCCACTCATAGAAGAGATTGTTGTAATGAAGGAGACGAAAACCTATCTGATGGCGGTACTTGAGAAAAAAGTACGCAACCTCGAAGTTCCAGCCGGCGAGGCGGGGATCAGCCCCCACAAAGATAGAATCCACAAGGGCATATACCTGGTGATCACCCAGTGTGTCACTCCCTGCAAAAATGCCAGCCAACCCAAAGTCTCCATACGAGTTAAGACTCATAATGAAAAAAAGGCTATCAGGGTATAGGTTGTAGGTGTAGGGTTTGACGGCGAATGGTTCAAGGGTTTTTGGTTCGGCAAGGGGCATGGAAAAGAGATTTTCTTCTACCAGGGGAGATTTGGAGGTTTCTTTTTCCCATGGGATGTGATAGATGGCCATAGTTCCAGCGTCATAGAGGGTGAGGTAGAGGTCTTTTCCTTCCATAACAGGGAAGCTCATCTCTCCCGGATGGGTATACAGGGAGAAGAGGCGACGATTTTCTGGTTCATACACACACACAGAAGGGAAAAAGCCTTGTTGAATGAAAAGAATAGCTTTTTTGCCCTCGTATTCCCAAACAAAGGGCATTTCATCACTCTCACCGCTATCCATTCTCCATAACCACCGTTTTTCTTGGGTATCGTACAGGTAGAGATCCATGTTTTCACTCTCTTCTCCATGGTGAAAATTTGCAGAAACAACGATGTGGTGTTTACTCATCCATCGAGGAGAGTCCATAACATAGATGCTCTCCACTAATGGGGTCGTTTGATGAGTACGGAGGTTGTAGAGAGCAAGGATGTGTTTTTTGCCCTCAAGGGCTATGAAAACCACCTCATCACCCGAAGGAGAAATATCCGGAGAGGAAAATACTCGATAAGGTAGGGTATGGGTGGTTTTGCGTTTTTTCTGAATATCGTAAATCACAAGGCGGTATCTGTCTCCCCCTTCTACAAGCCAACAGGCCAAACCATTGGTACTTTTTGAGAGGTGGTTTCTCTGGTATTGGAAGTAAAGATTTTGTTCGCTTACCCCCATTTTGTCAAGGACTTTTCTTGAGCCTGTATTGGTGTTGTAAAGAAGATAGGTGGGATAATACCTATCCACCCCCATCGTAAGAAACTCGTGAGAATTTATCCAAAGGATATGGGCCTCAAAAGTTTCTTTTTCATGAATTTTTTTTGGCACCTGAGATGCCGGGTAGAGAGGAAAATAGCGTTTGCTTACAAACTCTCGAAACTCTCGGGAAAGGGCTTCCTCGCTTGTTCCAAAATCTTCAGAGAGGACCTTGTTCCAGAAGCGTTTTTTGGCAAGGGCGTGGACAAGGGAGCGAAAAAATTCCTTGCCCCATTTTTCTTCGGCAAAGGCATAAAAGAGAGCCCCCATTTTGTAAACAAGATAGTACTGATAGGGTTCCAGGCGAGAGAGTTCATTGAGTTGGGAGAGGGTGGGGAGTTTTCCACGATAGAGAAGGTTGGCTACGTACCTATCTCCCTCTCGTGTGGCTCCTACGGATGCCCATTCGGCGGCTCCTTCGACGACCCAGAGGGGGACGTTCATGAAGGAAATTCCCCCTTTCTCAGGATCAGACCAGAGAGAGAGTTGGAAAACGTGGGCCAACTCGTGGTAAATGTAGTGTTTCATCTCAGAGCGTTTGGGGGTATAATAAAGGGCCACACGGCCTCGGGAAAGCTCGGTAAAACCCTCAGTCCCCCTCTCAGTCCATGGGATGATATTGTTTTTGAGAAAGTCGATCTGGTTCGGATAAAGAATCACCTGGATTTTTTTCTTAAGGCTATGTCCAAAGAATACCTCATGATGGTGATAGGCCTCTTCAAGGATGGCCAGGGTTTCTGTCATAAGGTTGGTATGTGTTTTGGGGATATAAAGCTCAAAGTGTGGGGAAAAGGCAATTGTCCAATCATAACTATAGTAGATGACTTTGTTTTTCCCAAAACCATATCCCACGAGGGGCAGGATACACCACAACCATACAAGAAGTTTTTTCATACCTTCTCCTTACTCATTTGTGGGGAAGAGAGAAACTTCCCCCTTTTGTGTGCGTGTGTGCTGCTGCAGGGGGAGAATGAGGGTTTGTTCAATCCATGCTTTGTTTGTCCAATCAGAAGGGTCAACATATCTTCCCTGGACAGAAAGCCCCACATGGAGATGGATACCTGTGGAATAGCCTGATTTTCCGATGACACCTATGGTCTGACCAGGGGAAAGGATCTCCCCCGCTTTGACCTCGATACGTTCGAGGTGCATGTAGATAGCATACAAACCGAGTCCATGATCAACCACGATGGTATTTCCCCCTGCCCCGTTGTAATCAGCAAAAATCACTCTTCCCCCCCACGGAGAAAAAACAGGCGTATTTGATGGGGCTACGAAATCAATTCCGTTGTGATAGGAACTTCTGACTACTTTGCCCTCAAGGACAAAACGCCGTTCATCCCCAAAAAGGCTTGAGAGGGTGTACTCCGAGAGGGGCAAGAAACCCAGATTGGTGAAAAAGGAGATGCCTGTGGAGGGCCGCTTATAGGTGAGGTCGAAGATGCTTACCTTGGTGTATTTGGCAAACTCTTTCATGAGAGCCTCATAGTTTTTGATAGGGTCCTGCGTGAGGTTGGTGAGATTGACCTCAGCCCCCTGTTGTTTTGAAAAATCAGAGGATAACGGAATAGTGCGGATCCGATAGCTTGTTTTGAGAGGGACGTGAGGGATGAGTTTTTCGACACGGTTTTTTGCGGCGTCTTCGACCACAACCTTGAGATGGTATGAGGAAGCACTGAGAGGCCACCCCAGAATGGTCATCCATATTTCATCGTGGTGATAGGGGTGATACACCAGGCCAGTACTGTCCACTATCCAGGTTTGGTAGGGAGCATATGAGGTAACCCGATAGAGAAAAAGCCCGCTTTTCCCTCGACCAAGGGAAGGCGTATGGAGAAGCGAAACCTCCGGGGGAAGGGTTACCAGCCGAATGGCATACGAAACCTCTTTCCAGGGGTAGATGATTCTGAGGTAACCATCCCTCAGGGTTTCTTTCGGGGGCGAAAGAAGTGGCTGAATGACGAGAAGGTTACTCACATACGTGAATGAGAGCACGATATTCGTGATGGAAGGAATGTCAAGAACCACCCGCTGTGCCCCCTCTTCTGCAAAAGGGAGGGGAAGAGGGCTACTGCCATTCCAATACAGACCATACAGAGCACAACTTATCCAAAAAAACTTAAGAAAAATGCCTGTCTTTAGAAGAAGCGGGATAGTTTTCTGGTTTGCCATAGTAGTATCCTTGCCCATAGTTGATACGACTCTTTTTGATATGAACGTGAACGTCCTCTGAAGAGACAAACTCCGCGACTGTTTTGCTCCCTACCTGTTTGGAGAAATTGACGATATTGTCTACTACAGCCTGATAACGTGGATCTTCAGGGAGTCTCTCAATCAATGTTCCATCGATCTTGATATAATCAAAAGGGAGTTTGACCAGGTACTCAAAATTGGAGTACCCACTGCCAAAATCATCCAGGGCTATTCTGGCTCCATACTGTTTCACCCGATGGATGAACTCTTCCACTACATGGAAGTCTTGAATAGCCATTTCCTCAACGATCTCAAAGATACAACGAGAGGCAACCTCTGGATGAGTAGACAATTCGGAAAAGATCACCGTGAGGGTTTCTGGATCCACAAGATCCTGGTAGGAGAGATTGAGAGAAAAATCACTATCGATTTTGGAAAAGATGTCAAAACACTTTTTCACCATAGTCCGGGTGATAGCGGCATAGAGTTGGTTTCTCTGGGCAATGGAGAGAAAAAATTTAGGCTCATAGGTTCTGCCATTTCTGTCTACGATTCGTGCAAGACACTCGTATTTTTCAATTTTTCCTGTTTCTAGATTCACAATTGGCTGGAAGAAAGGAACAATCCGGTTGTTTTCAATGGCGTCTTGGAGAAGAAGAGTGGCCTGGATGTTGTGCTCATAAGCCTTCACAACAAACATGCTCTCCTCATAGAAGGCGTAAAATTTTCCCTGATTGACAGCATAGCGAAATGCCATATCTGCTGTTCCAAGCAGATTGTCCTTGCGATCACTGATACCAGCATGAAAGGTAAGGCGGATAGGGGGGAGAGAGGGGAGAGAGAGGGGTTTTTCCGCAAGGAGACAGTAAAGCTCTTCACAGAGTCCCTGAAGAAGTGTTCTATCCCATTTCTCTTGCCCAATGATGGCAAATTCGTCGCTATGAAGATGGCAGATGAGAAGATGGCGATATTTCTCGCCGAGAGTTCGCAGGCGGGAGGCTATTTCAGAGAGGATACGGTCCCCAATTTTGAATCCAAAGAGGTCATTGAACTCCTTGAAGTTGCTAATATTGAGGATCATGAGCCAAGAGAGAGTGTCTTGTTGGAGGAGATCTATGAGGTAGTTTCGGTTGGCAAGATGAGTGACAGGGTGAAAGTACAGACGCTGTACCAAAAGGGAACGAGAGATGCCAAGAAGCCACGCAAACAGAGCAAATAACATACTGATAGTGAGCTGGAAAACTACCATGCCTCGATTAAAAAAAGGACTGTGGGTAAACAAAAAGATGATACCCTCTCCAACAAAAAGCCCTATATGCCAGAGTATTCCTTCTCTCATATGGAACAAAAGGAAAGCCAAGCCAGAGAACGTAGCAAAAAAAACAAGAGCATGATAAGGAAAATTGTTGTCGAAGAGGAAAATATGCCAAAGGTAATACGCTGTCCACACAAGAAGAAGAGCTCGTGAAAAAAGAGGATGGTATCGGTTTGGTCTCACAAAGCTATAAATGGCGAGGGCAAGAAATAACACCCCACACACTACGCCTACAATGCCCATTCCCAAGGAGGATTCCGGAACAAGAGAAAGTATGGCTCCTATACCAAAAACAAGGCTTGTTACCCCCATTAGGGTTGCCAGCCAGGAGACGATGGACGCTGTCCATGTATGAAGAGCAAAATCGATAACGGTTTTTTCCTTCATACTTTTATTATAATGAGGAAAAAGAAAATATAGCAATTTTTCACGGAAGGGGCAAGAGACTTGATGAAAAAGAGAAAGTGGTGTATAATACATCCTAAGGAAATATGGAGGTGGCATATGGCCAAGGAAATTATGGGTTTTGATAGCCAGTTTTTGAAACAGGTGAAATCTCTCTTTCAGGAAACAAATATCGAAGAGATAGAGATTGCCGAGGGAGAGGATGTATATTTCCGCGTTTCAAGGAAGAAAGAGACACCTGCTGGAGTGGTTTCAGCAACCCCTGCAGTTTCTGTGATCTCTCCTGTTCAACCTTCGGTTCCTTCTGTGCAGGGAGGGGGAGAAGCCGTAGCCGTTACTCCTTCTGTACCCCCTGCGGCGGTTTCTTCTTCTTCTGAGTATGATGATGAATCCAAATACTTCAAAGTGAAATCCCCTATTGTGGGAACCTTTTATGAAACGCCTTCTCCGGATTCCCCACCTTTCGTGAAGGTAGGGGATGTGGTTTCTCCTGATACGACGGTGGCTATTGTGGAGGCCATGAAGGTGATGAATGAGATCAAGGCCGAGGTCAAGGGAAGAATTGTCCAGATCCTCAAAACAAATGGCTCTCCTGTTCAGGCTGGTGAACCACTCTTTATTGTGGAGAAGATGTAGTCGAGGAGGGCCACCCCTCTTTATAAGACGTGGCGGGAGGTAGTCATGCATGATCTCGATTCTCTTACCCCTATGATGCGGCAGTATCGAGAGATCAAGGCCCGCCATCCCGACAAGATTCTTCTCTTTCGGGTAGGTGATTTCTATGAGATGTTTTATGAGGATGCCAAGGTAGCTTCGCAGATACTGAATATTGCTCTCACTTCTCGCAATGAGATGCCTATGGCAGGTTTTCCCTTTCATGCAGCTCAACACTACATCCAAAAATTGGTGAAACATAATCAAAAAGTGGCTATCTGCGAGCAGTTGGAGGATCCTTCGAAAGCGAAAAAGTTAGTGAGGCGGGATATTGTAGAGATTATTACTCCCGCTACTCTTCTTTCTCCTGAGATGGGAGGGGTTTTCAATCAGTATTTGGCAGTGCTTTATCACGAGGGAAGCGAGTACTTCCTCTGGATGGGAGACCTCTCGACAGGGGATATGTATGGTCATGTGTTGACGGGATCTCCCTCGGATGTATTGCGAGCTATCCAGGATGAATGGGTGCGGTATCAACCTGTGGAATGCCTTTACCGAGAGGAACTCAACTCTTGGAAAGGGTGGACGCATTTCCTGGCTCAGACGGGGATACTTACCCAACCTATGCCGGCATGGTATTTTGATGAGGCTTATTTGTCGCGGGAAATAGGAACGTCTCTTGAGAAAAGGTTTCAGAAAAAGGGGCTTCTCAAGGGGTTGGTGGGGGTTTTTCGGTATTTCGAGGAGACCCAAGTGGGAAATCCCAACCTCAAGAGGAATTTTTCTCGGCTTCTTGATCGGATTCAAGTGGTGGAGTCCTCCCTCTATGTAGAGATGGATGATTTTACTATCCGTAACCTGGAACTCACGACCAACCTCTGGGATGGTTCTTCGAGGCATACCCTCTTTGAGGTTTTAAATGAGACGCTCACCCCGATGGGTGCACGACTTTTGAAAAGATGGATTCTCCATCCCTTGTCTCAAATTTCTCTCATTGAACAAAGACTTGAAGATGTAGAGCGTTTTGTGAAAGATGGGGTGAAAACCTCGCAGATTCGTCAGACACTTCGTTCTGTGACAGATCTGGAACGTCTTCATACCCGTTTGGAACTTGGCAAGATGATTCCTCGTGATCTTGTTCAGCTTAGGGAGAGTCTTACGACGGTTCTTTCACTTCTTCCGTATCTCAAGCTGGAGGAATTTTCCCATGAAACGGCCGAAGCCTCCCTGCGAGAGATGACTACCCTTCTTTTTAAGGCTATTTCTGAGGATCCTCCTTCGACATTTCAGGGAGAGGTTATTCGGGAGGGGTATCATAAGGATCTGGATGATCTTCGATATCTTCTTCGAGAGGGGAGAGATTTTATTCTTCGTCTTCAAGAGCGGGAACGAGAGCGAACAAAAATTGCCTCTCTTAAGGTACGATACAATAATGTGTTCGGTTATTTTATCGAGGTGAGCAAGGCTAATACCCACCTTGTGCCTCCTGACTATATCCGAAAGCAGAGTCTTGTGAATGCTGAGCGTTATACTCTGCCGGAACTCGAGGAATATGAGGCAAAGGTAGCAAGTGCCTCGGAAAGGATAGCCAAGCTTGAGGAAGAAATTTTCCGACAGGTGGTGGAAAATGTTTTGACCTATAGCCGTCTTTTGGCTGAAGTGGCGGAAAAAGTGGCTTATCTTGACGTTATCACTACCCTGGCTTTTCTGGCTGTGGACAGACATTATACTCGTCCCGTGCTTTCCGAGCGCAAGGTTCTCAAGATTGTTGATGGACGACACCCTGTTGTAGAGCAATCCCTTGGCCCAAGTTTGTTTGTTCCCAATGATACCTTGATGGATGAGAATGATTTTCTTCTTATTCTTACGGGACCCAATATGGCAGGGAAATCTACCTATCTTCGACAAAATGCGTTGATTGTACTGATGGCCCAAATGGGATCTTTTGTGCCAGCAAAGGAGGCCCATATTGGGGTGGTGGACAAGATCTTCACCAGAATTGGGGCGTCGGACAACCTTTCTCAGGGTTTGTCAACCTTTCTTGTGGAAATGCAAGAAGCAGCCCGTATTCTTGCGTACGCTACTCCACGAAGCCTGGTTATCATGGATGAGCTTGGTCGAGGTACTTCAACGTATGATGGGCTTTCAATTGCTTGGGCAGTGATTGAGTATCTTGCAGATCACCCGGAAAAAAAGGCTCGTACACTCTTTGCTACCCATTATCATGAGTTGACTCAACTTGGGGAAAAACCTGGTATCAAAAACTACACCGTGGCAGTGAGAGAACAGAATGAAAACCTTGTATTTCTTCGTAAGGTAATTCCAGGGGCGGCTGACAAAAGTTATGGAATCCATGTTGCAAGGCTGGCAGGTATTCCTATGGAGGTCATTGAACGGGCATACACGATCCTCCAGACCCTTGAGAAGGAAGGGGCCAAAGCCCAGGTGGAGATAGAAACGGAGTTCTCTCGTCGTTATCATGGGAAAAGGGAAAAAGAGGGGCTTCTCTTTGAGGAAGCTGTCATGCCACATTATGACTGGTTGGCTAAGGAAATCAAAAAACTTGATCTCAATCAGATAACCCCTATTGAGGCACTTAATTTTCTTGTTCGTATGCGCCAACGTTTAGGGTAAGAAGGTGTGTCACCAAGGAATGTTTTTCGGGGATGTTTCCATGAAAAAAGAAGCGCCGTCTCCCTTCGCTGGGAGACGGCATGAGGGACTTATTTCGTCTGGAAGAAGAGTTCCTCGTTTCTCACATCCACGGTGATAGTGTGGCCTTCTTTGACCTCACCAGAGAGGATATGCACAGAGATAGGGTCCAAGAGAAGACTCTGTAAGGTTCGTTTGAGAGGGCGTGCTCCAAACTCTTCATCGTATCCTTCCCTGGCAAGGAGGTTTTTCGCAGCCTCTGTGAGTTCGAGACGGATCTTTTTAGCGGCGAGCCGTTCACGGATACGCCGAAGTTGAATCTCAATGATGTCTCTCATATGTTCACTACTCAGCTTGTGGAAAGTGATAATCTCGTCAATACGGTTGAGAAACTCTGGCCTGAAGTACTCTTTGAGAAGAGTGCGCATCCTCTCATCAAGTTCTTCTTTCTCTTTTGGGGAGGTAAACCCTTGGATACTTGGAGAGAGGTTGGAACCGATATTGCTTGTCATAATGATCACCGTGTTGGTAAAGTTCACGGTTCTTCCCTGTCCATCAGTCAGTCTCCCATCATCCATGATCTGCAGGAGGATATTGAAAACGTCAGGATGGGCTTTTTCAATTTCATCAAAGAGGATAACCGCATAGGGACGGCGTCTGATGACCTCGGTGAGTTGTCCTCCCTCTTCATACCCCACGTAGCCCGGAGGAGCCCCAATGAGGCGTTGGACACTGAATTTTTCCATATACTCACTCATGTCGATACGAACAAGGGCACGCTCCGTATCAAAGAGGAACTCTGCCAGGGCTTTGGAAAGCTCGGTTTTTCCTACCCCGGTAGGGCCGAGGAAGAGAAAGCTCCCAATAGGACGATTCTCTTCTTGGATACCTGCACGGGAACGTCGAATAGCGTTAGCCACAGCCTTGATGGCATGGTCTTGTCCCACCACACGAGCCTTGAGGGCATCTTCAAGGTGGAGAAGACGCTGCTTCTCTGACTCGAGCATGCGACTCACCGGAACACCTGTCCATTCAGACACCACGCGTGCAATATCTTCTTCGGTGATTTCCTCTCGCAGGAGTCGTTGCTCGTTCTCCATGGCATGGAGTTTTTGTTGGAGTGAGGCAAGGAGTTTTTGTTTCTCCGGGATACGGCCATAGCGGATTTCTGCGACCTTGTCGAGCTGTCCCGATCGCTGATAACGTTCTTCTTCTATCTTGAGGGTGTCAATCTCTTGGTTGATCTCTTTGATCTGGCGGATGATCTCTCTTTCTTGTGCCCATTTGCTTTTGAGGGTGGTCGCTTCTTCTTGGAGTTCAGCAAGTTCTTTCTCTACCTTGTGAAGTTGTTCTTGGGAATCAGGACCTTTTTCTTTTTTGAGGGCTTCTTTCTCAATGGAAAGGCGCAAGATTTTTCGTTCCAGATCATCAATCACTTGGGGCTGACTTTCAATCTCAAGGCGTATCTTGGAGGCCGCTTCATCAACAAGATCAATGGCTTTGTCTGGGAGATGACGTTCTGTGATGTAGCGAACAGAGAGTTGGGCGGCTGCAACGAGGGCAGAATCTGCAATCCGGATACCATGGTGAAGTTCATATTTTTCCTTCAATCCCCTGAGGATGGAGATAGTGTCCTCAACAGAGGGTTCTGCCACATACACTGCCTGAAAACGCCGTTCCAGGGCTTTGTCCTTTTCGATGTACTTGCGGTATTCGTCCAGGGTTGTAGCGCCGATAACCTTGATTTCTCCACGAGCGAGGGCAGGTTTGATCATGTTCCCCGCATCGATGGCACCCTCAGCTGACCCTGCTCCTACAAGAGTATGGATTTCATCGATAAAAAGGATGATCTCTCCCTCTGAGTCCACAACCTCTTTGAGAAGGGCTTTGAAACGCTCTTCAAAATCTCCTCGGAATTTGGTGCCTGCGATCAAAAGCCCGAGATCAAGCGAGAGTATACGTTTGTTTTTCAGGCTCTCGGGGACGTCACCACTGACAATACGGCGAGCGATTCCCTCTACAATTGCTGTTTTTCCTACCCCTGCTTCCCCAATCAGAACAGGGTTGTTTTTTGTTCGCCGAGTGAGTACCTGCATGGCTCGACGGATCTCGGCATCTCGTCCGATAACGGGGTCAAGTTTCCCCTGACGGGCAAGTTCTGTGAGATCGCGGGTGTACTTTTCGAGGGCTTGGTATTTTCCCTCCGGCGTTTCGTCAGTGACACGGTGAGATCCCCGCAGATTCTTGATCGCAAGAAGGATTCTTTCATAGTGGAGATTGACGCTTTCAAAAAGTTGTTTGAGTCCTTCATCCTTCGTATTGACAATTCCCAGCAGAAGATGTTCGGTACTTACATATTCATCGTGCATCTTTCCCATTTCCTGGAAAGCCCTATCCATAGCCTCAGTGAGTTCCTTCCCAAAATAGTTTTGCCAGGCTCCCTCCACTCTCGGTTTTGTGGTGAGACGCTTTTCAAGAAGCGAGGAAAGCTTAGCAGGAGGAACTTCTAATTGGGTAAGGATGGGGCGTACCAACCCATCTTCTTGCTCCATCAAAGCTAGCAAAAGATGCTCACTCTCAACGGCTTGATGGCCATATCGGGAGGCTTTCTCTACGGCTGCTTCCAAGGCTTCTCGTGCTTTTACCGTGAGTTTTGACATGTTCATCATAGGCATCTCCTTTCTCTTTTGTGTATAATATACTGAGAAAAGATGATGCCGTCAAGATTTTTGTATCATTATGATTCTCTATGCATCATTTTGATACACATATTCTCCTTCGCCTGGATGATAATGGACAAGCAAGAAGGAGACATCGTCTCCTTGTGGGTAGCGTCCCCGGAAGTTTTTGAGATCTTTCCAAATAGCTTCACGAATGAGTTGAGGATTGGAGCTCCCCTTGAGGATACGATAGAGCCTTTTCTCCCCGTAAAACTCACCAGAGGCATTTTTTTGTTCTACCACACCATCGGAGAAGAAAAGAAGCATATCATCTCTGTGGAGTTGGATTCGGGAGGGTTTGGGGTGAATATAGTCAAAGAGACCGAGGGGGACGTTGTTTTCTTCCATTTCCAGCTTGTAGATGCTATGTTTTCGGCGTATGGCTATGTGTCCGTGTCCCATATCCCAGACATGGCAAACGCCACTTTTTTCATGGAGCACCCCAAACACACCAGTGAGGTACTTTTCACCGTGGAAGGCAGCAAAGAGGTAGTTATTCAAGAGATGGAGAAATTCTCCCATCTTCTTGTTGTCAAAGTCAAAGGCCTGAAACATCCCGCTGAGGCTTGTGGTAATGAGAGAGGCACTTGGGCCCTTGCCTGCGACGTCGCAAAGGAGGAAAACAATGCCATCGGGAAGTGTCTTCCAGGCATAGAAGTCTCCTCCTACCTCTTTGGCGGCATGGCTTGCCCCAAAGAGACTGAAGAGGGGACGGTTATAGACGAGTTCTTCGGGCACGAGGTTTTTCTGAACATCTCTGGCTGCTCGTATATCCTTTTGCATGATGCGTGAAAGATAAATAAGAAGATCTCGTGTGGAGAAGATACCGATGAATTTTTCTTTCTCATCCTTGAGGATAAAAAACTCCTCCTCACGGCTTTCAATATGATCTGCCAATTCTTCAGCGAGGGAGTAGATATGACTTTGATAAAAGTAGGTTTTCGCTGATTGGACAAGGCTTTCTACCTGTCGATGGCGATACACGTCAAGCATATAAGGTTGGGTCATAGCCGAGAGGAATCGCTCACGGATAATGATTCCCTTGACAGTTCTTTCATCATCGACGACTCCACACGCCGGGATGTAGGGATGGTGTTGGAGATCTTGAAGAAGATCGGTGACTTTGGTTTTTTCATGGACGTAGAAACGAGAGGAGATAAGTCGTAGGGCTATCTCCCCCGATACCTTGGGAGAGGAATATTCTTTCAGGATAAGAGGTCGGCTTTCTTCATGTATGTTTTCTTCCGTTTCTGATTGTTTGGGAAGTTCTGCACTTGATCGGACGAGGATTGTCTTCTGCTCCTTCATAGTAAACCTCCTTGGAAAAGTTTACTATCAATATATCCTATCTTTGTGAAAAGAAAATGAAGAGATGGTGAATTTTTGGTGAAAAATCGTATCGTGCCTGTGGGGGTCTCAGGAGTTGCCTCTATCTTGTTAAAAGAAAGGTATGAGATAGAGAGAAAAGAGGGTATGAAGAAAATGCCAAGGGGTTTGGAGAACAGAGTTTTATAATACAATAGAAAAGGAGAGTTTGCCTTTGTCGGTTATGAGGGTGTAGGTTCCCGGCGGAAGATTGGTGAGGGTGAGGGAGTCTTGGATGGATCCATGGAAAATAGGTTTTTCTCCCCAGAGAGAAAAGTTGGCGTGTGGTCCAGAGAGAGTCAGAGAAAACGAGGTCTCCTGTGGGGTAATGAGAAGGGTCAACTGAAGGCTCTGGGAGGTATATTGCCAGGGTGTGGATGGGGTGCTTCGTGTAGCCGGAAGGGGGAGGGGAGTGAGATGGCCAAAAAGGGTATCTATGGCTTCTTGTGCCTTTTGCAGTACGAGGCTAAAGTGGTCAACAAGAGGGGGAGAAGGGTTGTGTGTTGGGGATAAGACACTCATCCGAGTGGAGATACGGTTGAGCTCAAGGAGTTCAGAGAGACAGAGGGGGCAATTTTGGAGGTGATTTTCGAGAGTATGTATGGTCGTGGTATCGAGCCTTTTTTCAAGGTAGGCAAGCCAGAGAGAGAGGTCATATTCATGACAAAACATAGGATTCTCCTTGTGAGTGATGGAGGGCATGTTTGAGCCTTGTTTCCGCCAGAAGAAGGCGATATTTCCCTTCCCGAGGGGAGGAAAAGAGTTTTCCAAAGGTTCGTATGAGAGTTCGATTGGTAGAGGTGAGTTGGGCGCGAAGGCGATCTCGTGTGGTTTCCAGCTTGAGAAGTCGCTGGAGGTTGTCGGGAGTTTGGTGCTCTGGTTGGCGGAGAAGGAATTTGAGATGAGATATTTTTTCAAAGAGGCGAGAGAGATGCTCTGTGGTCTTTCGGAGGTTTTCGATATCGTGGAGTTTGGCAGCTATCAGCTCTCTCTGGATGTCAAGAAGTTCAAGATAGGATTTGCCTGTGAGGGTTCGAGTGAGAGCAATATCTTCCACTGAAAGCTCTTCTGGCAAATAAAACCATGTGATCCAGAGCTTATCATGGGGTTTGAGAGAGGCGAGGGCTTTTCTTAAGGTTTCCCATTGGGCATGTTCGTCATCAAATAGGGGTTGAGGGATGTCCTCTTCGAGAGGAAGATAAGATACAGAGGATTTCCTCTCCCGGCAAAAGTCCAGATAGCGATACCGAAGAAGAGTGAGAAACCACAAGGTGAAAGAAGAGGAGAGATTGGGATTCCAGTGTTTCCAGAGGGCTGGAAGTTTTTCTCTCATGAAAAGATAGAAATCCCCACACATATCTTCAGGGGCACGGTAGGCAAAGCGGGGGAAATGATAGATGAAGAGTTCGACCTCCTTCCAGAGTGCCTCAAGAGCAGCGTTGTCTCCATCATGATATTTTTTTATGAGGGGGAGAATGTTTTTTTCATTGAGGTGCATGGGTTATATTTCAATGAGTTTGACGGTGACACCGGAGAGGTTTTCAAGTTTTTGGAGCATTTCGATGATGGCACCTTTCGGATCTACCTCAAGAAAGATGATGCCCTCTGAGGAGGTTTCTTGTTCATGAAGTCCAAGCCGAACGCGGATGCTTTCTCCATAGGTGGTGAGAATGCGTTGGACCTCAAAAGCGGTGTTTTCTCGTCTTTCGATCTTGATGAGAAGAAACTGGCGCATAGGGCCTCCTTATTTATTTATCATAGGATAGAGGAGTGATAAAAGTATTATACGTTTTTTCTTGGAAAAATGCAACTAACGTGGCATGAAAATGTTGTGAAAAAGAGGTACAACTTCAGGATGCAAGAAAGAGCATGAGGGTATGTTTTGGGGTCCTCTACACAAGAAGGGAAGAAAATGCTTCTCTGTTTTTCTTGCTTTCTATACAAGGACTGCCTATACTAAAGCACCCAGAGTATCCCATGTCAAGGGGAAGCGTATGGAATACAGTGGTGAACAAGAGTTGCGCAAGGCTTTTTTGAACTATTTGGAAGAGTATTTGCAAAAACGAAATCTTGAAGGGGTGAAAAGCATGTGTTCCCCTTCTTTTTTTGGTTTTGGGACAGGGGTTGATGAAGTGAGTTTTGATTTTTCCAAGGCGATGGAATTGTACCAAAGAGATATTGAGAATGTCCCTACTCCTATTGCCTATGAGATTCATGATCTTCATGTTCAGATGATTTCTGAGACAGTAGGGATTATTGGGTGCCTTTTGAATTTTTCCTTTTTTATTTTGCGAGAAGAGGTTCATTTACGAGGGTTTCGTCTCACTATGGTATGGCAAAAAAGGGAGGGGAAGTGGTATGTAGTGCATATGCATATCTCTCTTCCTACCACAGCCCACGGGGAGTCCGAAGCCTATCCTGTCAAGGAGATAGAGGAACGGAATGTGGTATTGGAACGTCTCCTCAAGGAGAGGACCGCAGAGCTTGTGGAGGCCAACAAGGAATTGACTCAGCTTGCCGTGACGGACAAGCTTACCCAGCTCTACAATCGTAGATACCTTGAAAAGGTTCTTGAGTCTGAGAGGGATCGCTCAGAGAGGTATGGGCATTCTTTTTGTCTTCTTCTCATTGATGTGGATCATTTCAAGGAGGTGAATGATGTCTTTGGACATTCAGTGGGGGATAGGGTGCTTCAGCAATTGGGGGGTATTTTGACTTCTCTTGTTCGCAAACCTGATGTGTGTGGTCGATGGGGAGGAGAGGAGTTTCTTCTCATTTGCCCGGAAACATCCCTCAAGACAGGAATGAGATTGGCTGAAAGGATTCGTCAGGAGGTGGAGGATTTTCGTTTTGATATGGTAGGTTCAAAAACAGTGAGTATTGGGGTGACAGTATTTCGGGAAGGAGATACGCTTGAGGCTCTTTTGGATCGGGTAGATAGGGCTCTCTATAAGGCAAAACACAACGGAAGAAATATGGTGCAATCTGCGGAATAAAAAAGAGAGATATTTCTTGAAACATGGCATCATGGATGAAGGGGGAAAGAGGCGTCCCAGAAAAGCAACACCTGGAGGGGGTCTTTTTCTCTTGCTGAGTGTGTGGTGATGTGGTGGCTTTTCCCACAGAGAAAGAAGAGGAAGCGAAGAAGATACAATATTTTTTCTTTTCTTTATTCTATTTTACTTGACAGAAAGGAGAGTTTTGATATATAATATTGTTCCTGAAATTTTTTTGCCCATATAGCTCAGTAGGTAGAGCACTTCCATGGTAAGGAAGGGGTCGGCGGTTCAATCCCGCCTGTGGGCTTATACAAAAAGGAGCAAAGTATATGGCTGAGATTGTTACCCTTGAATGTGAGGGGTGTGGAGAGAGAAATTATTCCACAACCAAAACCAAGACCATGGTGCAGCAGCGGGTGAAGTTGCATCTCAAGAAGTATTGCCCTCGCTGCCGGAAGCATGTGGCGCACAAAGAGGTGAAGTAGGTTTTACAGGTCAGTAGCTCAAGTGGTAGAGTAGCGGTCTCCAAAACCGTTGGTTGGGGGTTCGAGTCCCTCCTGGCCTGAATGTATAAAAAGGGGTTGTCATGACAGCGGCTTTGATGGGTTGGATTATTTTGGCTGTAGCAGGAGTTGTGGTGGCTATTGTAGTGGTGGTGAATCGTGTTTTTGTGGTTGAGTCGTTGAAGGAACTTCGGAATGTTACCTGGCCGACAAAAGAATTTGCTATTCAGGGTGCCTGGGTGACGGTGGTGTTTATTCTTGTTTTGGCGACGTTTCTTGCCCTCATTGATTGGGGCGTCAATAGTCTCATGATTTGGTTGGTGAAATAGCCATGGCACGTGGATGGTATGTGATTCAGGTGAATACGGGCTTCGAGAAAAAGGTCTATAGAGATCTCGAAGCGAAAAAGAACCAGGACGTTTTGCGAAATGTTCTTCTCAACGTTCGTCTTCCAGAGGAGGACTACGTTGTCGAAAGAAGGGGAAAGAAAATAGAAAAAAAACGGCTCTTGTATCCGGGGTATGTGCTGGTGGAGCTGGATATTCCTGAGGATGAGGTAGAATGGAAAGAGGTCTATACGGCTATTCGAAGCATCAATGGGGTGAATATGTTCCTCTCCTCGGGTGGTGGAAACAAGCGCCCGAAGCCCCTCTCCTATGACGAAGTGAAACAGATTTTTGAACAGACGGGGGAGATCAAGTCTTTTGGCGGCAAGTTGGAGAGTGTGTACTCGGTGGGTGATCGGGTGAAGGTGATGGAGGGTGCTTTTGCCGGTTTTGAGGGAGAAGTGCTTGAAGTCATCGCAGACAAAAATATGCTGGCTGTCTCGGTAGAAATATTTGGGCGACTTGTTCGCCTGGAACTGGAGTATACCCAGGTCCAAAAAATTGGTTGAGATTAAGGGAAGGAGAATCGCATGGCTGCACCAAAGAAAAAGAAGATCAAAGCAGTAGTGAAGTTGCAGCTTCCTGCGGGTCAGGCGAATCCTGCACCTCCGGTGGGTACCGCTCTCGGTCCTCACGGTGTGCCTCTCATGGATTTTTGTAAGCAGTTTAATGAGGCCACAAAGGATAAAGCAGGGTTTGTGATTCCGGTGATTGTGGAGGTCTATGAGGATCGCACATTCTCATTTGTGACCAAGACACCTCCGGCATCTAACCTGATCAAAAAGGAGCTTGGTATTGAAAGTGGTTCCGGTGCTCCCAACAAGCAAAAAGTGGGGAAACTCACCAAGGCACAGCTTCAGAAGATTGCTGAGATCAAGATGCCTGATCTGAATGCCAAGAGCCTTGAAGCGGCAATGAGGATTATTGCTGGAACGGCACGCAATATGGGTGTTGAGGTGGAGGAATAGTATGAAGGTTTTGAAGAAAAATGGTATTGTGTATAAAGGCTTCAAACGTTACCTTTCTTTGGTTGAGAAGCATGACCTCACCAAGGTATATACTGTGGAAGAGGCTTGTTCTCTTGTGAAGGAATTGGCCACGGCCAAGTTTGATGAGCCTATTCGCTTGAGTTATCACCTCAACATCAAACAGAAGCACACTATTCGTGATGTTCTTGTGATGCCTCATTCTATTGGGAAGCAGGTTCGTGTCCTTGTCTTTGCGACAGGCGAGAAGGCTGTAGAAGCCCAAAAGGCTGGGGCAGATTATGTTGGAGCAGAGGATTTGGTTGAGAAGATTGCTGGTGGATGGATGGAGTTTGATGCCGTCTTGGCCACCCCTGATATGATGAAAATCCTTGGAAAGATTGCGCCTATTCTTGGACGGGCCAAAATGATGCCCAACCCCAAGACTGGAACAGTCACGATGGATATTGAAAAGGGCGTCAAAGAGTTCAAGGCAGGGAAGGTTGAGGTTCGTGCTGACAAGACAGGAAATGTCCATGTTGTGGTAGGTCGAAAATCCCTTGATACGCAAAAACTTGTAGAAAATGTGTTGGCTGTGCATCATGTGATTATGAAGAACAAGCCAAACGATCTCAAGGGGGATTATATTGCGACAATGGTGCTTTCCCCAACCATGGGACCGGCTGTCAAGGTTGATTATAAGAAAATCTCCTAAAGTGAAAGGAAGGTGAGTATGCCAAAACAGTGGAAAGTCGATCTTGTTCAGGATATGGTAGCCAAACTCTCTCAGATGGATGGGCTTGTGGTGCTCAACTTTTCCGGTGTCACTGTTCAGGAGATGGAGGAACTTCGTCGTCAGATTGAGAAGAGTGGTGGTAGGGCAAAGGTGATGAAAAACCGTCTTCTACAGAAGGTGCTTGAGGCTAGAAATGTGACAGGGATGAAGGATCATCTCAAGGGAATGTCTCTTGTGGTGTATGCAGATCAGGATATCCTTTCTGTTTTGAAGGTGGTAGTGGATGCTGTGAAGGGCAATGAGAAGTTTGCCCTCAAGGCAGGGTATCTCGATGGGCAGGTGATGGATGCTCACGGTGTAACGGAGATGTCCAAGGTGCCTTCGAGAAAGGAACTACTGGCAATGATTGCTGGTGGTCTCAATGGTGTCATTGGAAGCTTCGCTGGTGCGTTGAATTCTATTCTCACGACGTTTGTTGGAACCATCGAGGCTCTCGAAAAGAAACAAGAAGGAAAATAATCTATAAGGAGAGAATATATGTCGGACAAGATTACGCAGGTGATTGATTTGATTTCGAATATGACGGTTCTTGAACTCAATGAGCTTCGCAAGGCCATTGAAGAGAAATTTGATGTGAAAGCTGCGGCTCCTGTGGCGTTTGCTGGTCCTATGCCTGCGGCTGGTGGTGCAGCTGCGGCAGCTGCGGCTGAAGAGCCTTCGACTGTTTCTATCTTTATCAAGGATCCCGGCGCGAAGAAGATTGAGGTTATTAAAGTGGTGCGTGAACTGACAGGTCTTGGGCTTAAGGAAGCCAAGGATCTCGTGGAGAGCGGTGGCAAGACTCCTGTGAAGGAGAATGTGGAGAAGGCTGAGGGTGACAAGATCAAAGCCGCTCTGGAAGCTGCCGGTGCTGTGGTTGAGGTTAAGTAGTTTTTTGTCTTGCGCTAGGTCTTGCTCATTTGATTTGTAAATTTCCCCCTTCTTTTCCCAAAAGAAAAGAAGGGGATGTTGTATTTATACCATAAAATACAGAAATGGAGAGATCTATGTCGATAAAGCCACAGAGGGTGAGTTTCTCTCAGAGACGGGAATGGACAGAACTTCCTGATCTTTTGGAGATTCAACTCAGGGCCTATGAGGACTTTTTGCAGGCCAATATCGATCCTGCCAAGAGGGAAAAAAAGGGACTTGAGTTGGTGTTTCGGACATTTTTTCCTATTGAATTGTCATCGCAGGGGAGAAAAGGGGGGGAACCGGATGTTGTTATTGATTATGTGCGTTATGATCTTGACAAACCCCGCTATACTGAAAGCGAGTGTTTCGATAAAAACCTGACGTATGCCCTTCCCCTCAAGGCAGTTTTTCGTGTGATCAACCGAAAAACAGGCGAGATCAAGGAAAAAGATATCTACATTGGGGATTTTCCCCTTATGACACCGAGGGGAACTTTTATCATCAATGGTGCAGAACGGGTGGTTATAAATCAGATTTATAAATCTCCTGGGGTGCTTTTTGCCTACAAGAACAAGGAGTATTCATCAAAAATTGTTCCCGAGAAGGGGGCGTGGCTTGAGTTTATCCTGGATAAACGCAAGGATCTGATGTATGTTCGGGTTGATGCACGACGTAAGATCTTGGTTTCTGTTTTTCTTCGATCCCTTGGAATGTCCACCAATGAGATGGTGAGTGCTTTTTTCAAAACACGAAAACTTGATCTCAGCAAAGTAGAGAAAAACGAGGCGATCACCAAACTTGTCGGAAAATATCTTGCTCAAGATGTTGTGGATAACGAAGGGAATATTCTCATTGGGGCAGTGGAAAAATTGACCCCCAACTATGTGAACCTTCTTTACCAGAAGGGTATCCAGTTTATTCATATTATTGATCCTCGCTCCGCTGTGGAAAACAAGCCTTTTCTCCTGACACTGGAAAAGGATGACGCCAAGGACAACTTTCAGAAGTCGATTAAAAAGGTGTACTCAGTGCTTCATCCGGGAGAGGCCGCGGCAGTGGATGCGATTGTCAAAGAGCTCCAAAATATGTTTTTTCATCCCAAGTTTTATGATCTTGGGGAAGTGGGTCGTTACAAGATGGTGCTCAAACTCTATCCTGAACTTTCTCCTGAGGAGAAGCAAGCCTTGGTGGAACAGCGCACCCTCTCGTTTGAAGATATCACCCGTACCTTGGTTCATCTTCTCAAGGTAGCTACAGGGAAGGAACCTCTTGATGATGTAGACCATCTTGGAAATCGTCGGGTTCGTAATGTGAATGAGCTTCTTGTGAACCAACTCATTCAGGCGTTTGCCAAGGTTGAGAGGGCTATCCATGAGAAATTTCTCAGTCGAGATAATGAGGATATATCCCCTCAGAGTCTTATTGCGATCAAGCCAATTGTTTCGGCTATCAATGACTTTTTTGGTATGAGTCAGCTCTCTCAGTTTATGGATCAAACCAATCCCCTTTCAGAACTGACCCATAAACGGCGTCTCTCAGCGTTAGGGCCCGGGGGGCTTTCTCGTGATAGAGCGGGGTTTGAGGTCCGCGACGTGCACAATACCCACTATGGTCGTGTGTGTCCTATTGAGACCCCAGAAGGTCCCAATATTGGTCTTATTGTCTCTCTTTCTACCTATGCCCGTGTAAACCAGTATGGGTTCATAGAAACACCGTATGTTGTGGTGAAAGATGGCAAGGTAACCAAAGAGGTTCATTACCTCTCGGCGACAGAGGAAGAGGTGTTCTATATTGCGCAGGCAAATACAGCCCTCACAGAGGATTATGCGATCAAAGAGGAACTTGTTGAGGCTCGCTACAAAGGTGAATTCATGCTTGTAGAGCGTGACAAAATCCAATATATGGATATCTCTCCCAAGCAAATCCTCTCTGTTTCGGCGGCATTGATACCTTTCATTGAGCACGATGATGCCAACCGTGCTCTTATGGGATCAAACATGCAGCGTCAGGCTGTGCCCCTTCTCAGGCTTGAACCTCCCATTGTGGGGACAGGGATGGAGTATTATGCCGCAAGAGATTCCAGGGCTATTGTGCTCTCTGGTGTGGATGGGGTGGTTAAAAAAGTGGACTCTACTCTTGTGGTGGTTGAAGACAAGCAGGGCAAGCTTCATGAATACCCCCTCATGAAATTTCGTCGAACCAACCAGGATACAGCCTACAACCAAAAACCTGTGGTCAATGTCGGGGATAAGGTCAAGGTAGGAGATCTCTTGGCTGACGGCTTTGCAACGGCACGGGGTGAACTGGCGTTAGGAAAGAACGTTGTGGTGGCTTTTATGCCGTGGAATGGTTATAACTATGAAGATGCGGTGCTTATCAGTCAACGGCTTCTCAAGGATGATGATTTCACCTCTATTTATATGACTGTTTTTGAATGTAAGGCTGTAGAAACCAAGCTTGGGAGTGAATATATCACGATAGATATTCCCAACGTTGGAGAGGATGCCCTTCGTAATCTTGATTCTGAAGGGATTATTCGAGTGGGTGCCTATGTGAAACCAGGAGATATTCTTGTAGGGAAGGTAACTCCCAAAAATGAGCCGAGTGAAACTCCCGAATTTCGCCTGCTGCATGCTATCTTTGGAGAAAAAGCAAAAGAAGTCAAGGATACTTCTTTGCGAGTGCCCAACGGTGAGGGTGGAGTCGTGGTGGATGTGAAGGTTTTCTCTGCTAATAATAAAGACGATCTTCCTCCTGGTGTTCTCAAGATGGTCAAGGTCTATATTGCCAAAAAGAGAAAGATCAAACCAGGAGACAAGGTGGCTGGTCGACACGGAAACAAAGGGGTGATTTCTCGTGTACTTCCTGAAGAGGACATGCCCTTCTTACCTGATGGGACACCGGTGGATATTGTCTTGAATCCGCTTGGTGTACCGAGCCGTATGAATATTGGCCAGCTTTTTGAAACCATCCTTGGTCTCGCTGGATTAAAACTTCACAAGCACTATGAATGTGGAGTTTTTGAGGGAGCAACTCTTGAGCAGATCGAACGTGAGATAGAAGAGGCCAACAAAAAGATTCGGGAGGATCTCTATCAAGAACGCAAGCAATATGGGGAAACCGATCAAGAGATTGAGCGCTATTTTGAGATGGTGAAACTTCCCAAATCAGGTAAATTCCGCCTTCGAGATGGACTCACCGGGGAATATTTCGAAAACCCTGTGTTTGTAGGGGTGATGTATATGCTCAAGCTCCATCACATGGTGGATGACAAGATCCATGCCCGTTCTGTTGGTCCCTATGCCCTTGTGACCCAGCAGCCTCTCCGTGGAAAGGCAAACTTTGGAGGACAGCGATTGGGAGAAATGGAGGTTTGGGCTCTCGAGGCATATGGAGCGGCAAATCTTCTTCAGGAGATGTTGACTATTAAGTCTGATGATACAGACGGACGTGTGAAGGTGTACGAAGGTATCATCAAAGCCAAATATCTCAACTATATGGGTGTGCCCGAATCGTTTAATGTCCTGGTTCAGGAACTCAAAGGATTAGCGCTTGATGTGCGGGTGTATGATCAGAAAGGCCAGCGTATTTACTTAAGCGATCGTGAACGAGAGATCAATGATGCGACAAAATTCCATCTGGTATAATGTGGGGAAGGAGACGGGGATATGAAGATATCATCAGCGTTTGGGTCGATTTCGATACAGTTAGCCTCACCTGAGCTTATCAAAAAGACGGCCTATGGTGAGGTAAAAAAAGCCGATACCATTGGGTATAGAACCCAAAAACCGGATCGAGATGGGCTTTTTTGTGAGAGGATTTTTGGTCCTATCAAGGATTATGAGTGTAATTGTGGAAAGTTCAAATCGATCCGTTACAAAGGAGTGGTGTGTGATCGTTGTGGTGTAGAGATTACGGAATCCAAGGTACGTCGACAGAGAACGGGATATATTGCTTTGGCTACGCCAGTGGCACATATCTGGTACTACCGTATTGTACCAAGTAAATTGGCACTGATTCTGGATATTTCTTCCGCTGATGTGCAGAGTATTCTCTATTTTGAGAAATATATTGTGATTGATCCTGGTGAAACCGATCTCTTGCCCAAGCAGGTCTTGACAGATGATGAATATGAAGAATATCGAGAGAAATACCAGGAAACCTTTGTCGCAGATACTGGGGCAATAGCCATCAAGAAGATTCTCCAAAATATGGATCTTGATAGTGAGATAAGCATCCTTCGCGCAGAGATTACGGGCAAGGCAAGTTCTAAGGTGGACAAAAAAGTCCTCAAGCGTCTCGAGCTTTTGGAGGAGATCCGTGCATCAGGAAACAAACTGGAATGGATGATTCTGGATGTGATACCTGTGATTCCACCAGATCTTCGTCCGATGGTGGCTTTGGATGGAGGAAGGTTTGCCAGCTCAGATATCAATGAACTCTATCGCCAACTTATTAACCGAAACAACCGTTTGAAAAGACTTCTCTCACTCCATTCTCCTGATCTCATTGTTAAAAATGAGATGCGGATGGTACAGGATGCCGTGGATTCTCTTTTTGATAACTCGCGACGCTCTCATCCCAAGACAGGATCCGGTGATCGTCCCCTCAAGTCGCTCTCTGATATTCTCAAAGGAAAACAAGGGCGTTTTCGACAGAACCTTCTTGGAAAACGTGTGGATTACTCTGGTCGTTCTGTGATTGTGGTGGGACCAAATCTCAAACTTCACCAGTGTGGACTTCCTAAACTCATGGCACTTGAACTCTTCAAGCCCTTTGTAATGCGGGGATTAACAGAGCAGGGATATGCTCACAACATCAAAGCGGCCAAACGTATGATTGAGAGTGAGCATGAGGTGGTATGGGCTATCCTTGAAGAGGTGGTCAAGGACCATCCTGTGCTTCTCAACCGTGCTCCGACCCTTCACAGGCTTGGTATTCAGGCGTTTGAGCCTGTTCTCATTGAGGAAAAGGCCATCCAGCTTCATCCGTTGGTCTGTCATGCCTATAATGCAGACTTTGATGGTGACCAGATGGCGGTTCATGTGCCACTCACACCAGAGGCTCAGATTGAGGCCTGGATGTTGATGCTCTCTTCTCGTAATCTTTTAAACCCAGCGAATGGGAAGCCAATTGTTTATCCAACACAGGATATGGTGCTGGGTATCTACTACCTCACCAAGCCAGCGATTCGGGATGAGAAGACCCCCATCAAAGCTTTTGATCGCTATGAAGAGATTCTTTTGAATCTGGATAGAAAAACCATTCGTCTCAATGATACTATACGGTATAAATTTCGGGATGAGTGGGTTGAGACGACGGTGGGGAGAGTGATTTTTAATGAAATTGTTCCGGAAAAACTTCGGTTTGTCAATGATACCCTCACAGGCAAAAAGATTGAGGCTCTGATTGCTCAGTGTTATCGATTGTATGGGATCAAGGAGACAGCCTTTTTCCTTGATGATCTCAAGGCTATTGGGTACAAGTATGCAACCCTTGGAGGCATGACGATTTCTCTTGCTGATGTGGAGATTCCAGAAGCCAAATACGAGATTGTTGCCAAAACAGAAAAAGAGATAGAAAAAATTGAACAGAATGCCAAACGAGGGCTTATTACCCCTGATGAGCGGTATAACCAGGTGATTGACTACTGGGCCACAGCCAATGAAAAGATCAAAAAGATGGTGGAAGAAGCCCTCAAAAAGAGTCAAGGCGGATTCAATCCTCTCTATGTGATGATGGATTCTGGGGCACGTGGAAGCCGTGAGCAGATCCGTCAGTTGGCAGGTATGCGTGGTTTGATGGCAAAACCGAGTGGAGACATTATCGAACTGGCTATTAAATCCAACTTTAAAGAAGGGCTTTCGGTGCTTGAGTACTTTATTTCGAGCCATGGTGCTCGAAAGGGTCTTGCTGATACCGCTCTCAAGACTGCCGATGCAGGGTATCTTACCCGCAAACTTGTGGATATTGCTCAGGATGTGGTGGTGACGGAACAGGATTGTGGAACCGTTCGAGGCCTTGATATTGGGGCTATCCGTGAAGGGGATGAGATTATTCAACCACTCAAGGATCGCATCCTTGGCAAGGTGGCTTTGACAAACGTGTATGATCCCAGGACAGGAGAGCTTATTGCCAAAGCGAACGAGGTACTTGATGAAGACAAGGTTAACCGTATTGAAGAGGCAGGTATTGAGACAGTTCGTATCCGGAGTGTGCTGACCTGTGAGGCTCAACGAGGGGTGTGTGCCCTCTGTTATGGATGGGATCTCTCAGTGAAGCGTCTCGTCAATATCGGTGAGGCCGTCGGTATTATTGCTGCTGAATCGATTGGACAGCCGGGAACCCAGCTTACCATGAGAACGTTCCATATTGGTGGTGTGGCTGCAGCCCAGCTTGAGGAAAATCAACTCAAGCTCAATTATGATGCCGTGATTGTGAACATGCCGGATAACCTTATAGAGAGAGAGTTTGAAAATAGACCGGCGCGTATCTGTGCCCGAAAAGGGTATATCAATGTACGGAAAATTATCAAGAGTTATGCCCTCAAGGATATTGCTGTGGGTACTGATGTCGCAGCCATGGATGGAAAGGAGTTCTTCAGTGAGACACCTCTCTTTACCCTTCGAGATGGCACAGAAGCCAAATTTGGGCGAAAGGTTGTGGTGTATGTGAAGCAGGACACAGTGTATGTCACTGAGGCAAATACCTATGAATATAACCTTAAGATCGGTTCGTTTATCTTTTACAAGGTAGGGGATGTGGTGACACGAGGGACAGAGATAGCCCGTTTTGACCCTTATAACGATCTTTATATTGCCGAAAAAGGTGGTCGTGTGACATATGCCGTTGAGGTGGTAGATGGAGTAGAGACCCCCAATAGGAATCTTATCCTCATCCTTAATGAGAATGGAGAGGCTGTGGAGCATTTTACGGTGATGGCGGGTACTCAGCTTGCAGTAGAAGAAGGCTCCCTGGTAAAACCTGGAGATGTGATAGCCCGTCGGCCTGTGGCAAAACGACGAACACGGGATATTATTGGTGGATTGCCTCGGGTGACAGAACTTTTCGAATCACGCAAACCGAAAGTGGCCACGGTGATTGCCAAGGTTCGAGGAGTGGTGGAGAGTGTCGAACAGCGGAAAGGCAAATATGTGGTCGGTATTCGTGCGAAAAATGGAGAAGTGTTCAACCATGTGATTCCCCTGGGGAGAAACATTTATGTCCGTGTGGGAGACAAGGTCAATGCGGGAGAGCCACTCTGTGATGGTGTGGTGAGTTCCCATGATATTTTGAGGGTGCTTGGATACACAGCCGTCAATGAATTCTTGCTTGATGAGATCCAGGAAGTGTATCGTCTCCAGGGTGTTGATATCAGTGAGAAACATATCAGTGTGGTGATTCGTCAGATGCTGCGAAAGGTAGAGGTTATTGAGCCCGGAGATACCAACTTTATTATGGGACAATTGGTGGAGAAGAACCAATTCTATGCGGAGAATGCTCGTGTCTTTGAACAGGGTGGACAACCGGCAAAGTCACGACCTGTGCTTCTTGGTCTCACCAAGGCATCACTTTTGACGACAAGTTTCTTGTCAGCCGCATCGTTCCAGGAGACACCGAAGGTACTCTCAAGTGCGGCCCTCAGAAAGGCTGTGGACAGGCTTGAAGGCCTCAAAGAAAACCTTGTAGTTGGACAGTTGGTTCCCGCGGGAACAGGTATTCGGGCATATCAGAATATCAAGATCAAGATCAAAGAGAAGATTTAAACCAGAGTCCCTGGTACCTTGTGTGCCAGGGACTTTTTTGTGAAAGGGGCTTGGGCCTTCTCAAACAGGGTGCTTTTTTATAAACCTCGTCGATGTTTTTGAAGAGAAAGCACGTGTTTTTTGTACTTTTTGTCTCCACATGATGTGGCGTATATTCAACATACTTCTGCTGACAGAGAGACATTATGCTCTTGCGAGGGTCATATCTTTTGTATCAAGAGTTTCTCGAAGATGATTACGGCTTTAGAAGGTGATGGATGGTATCCTCAAGGAAATAACTCGTCATTTCTTCGGGGAGAATATCCATGAGGATTTCATCGTAATACTTCCCATCGAGAAAAATCACATTTCTTCTTCTGCCGATTTTTTTGAAGCCGGCCTTTTCGTAGCAACGGAGAGCGCTTTTGTTGAAATCATACACACTGAGCATGATATTTCTCAGTCCCAGAACGCGAAAGCCATATTCCACAAGAAGTTGGACGGCTTCGGTTCCGTATCCTTGATACCGTTCGCTTTTGTCCCCAATGAGGATACCTATCTCTGCACATTGGCGCTGCCAATGGATGTTTTTGAAGGAGCAACTTCCAATCAGTTTCATGGTATCTTTTCTTCGTATGCCAAAGTGATAACCATTTTTTGCCATGTTCTGGAGAAACTCCCTTTCTGCAGTTTCTGTCCACACCTGTTGGGTAGCCCCGAGGGAGATGGTGGTAGCAAGGTCATTCATCCAAAAGGTGAAGATGGGGGCATCGTCAGGGGTGAGGGGGCCAAGCACCACTTTTGTTCCTTCGAGAAGAGTTCCCATGGTTTTTCTCCTTGTGTTTTTTATTCTCTGAGTTCTATGATCCACGGTTCAAGGGGAAGGGTGATTTTTCCTTCGAGAGAGAGGGTTTCCTCTGACAAAAGATTTTCTCCTTGGATGGGAAAAGGGAGAGAAAACTCTCCTCGTTTCGTTTCAAGATTGAGAAGGGCACCGTACCGTTTCTTTCCCTGTCGTTCTATCCACACAATCCCTTGTCCCAAAAGTGTTATGGAAAACTCTGGAGATTGCTGTTTGATACGTTGGGTGAGGGCAAAACAGTGACGGAAGAAATCAAAGAAGCTAGTATCTCTCGGTTGGGTGGTGATGGGAGAGCGTTCAAAAAGGGAGGGAGAGGTTTCGAGAGCGTACTCCTGTCCCATGTAGGCAAAGGTAACCCCTGGAAGCATTTGATACAACGCTGTCCACTGTTTGAGGCGCTCTCGTTGTCCAAATCGCCATGCCGCCCGTTTCTGATCATGGTTCTCAAGAAAACGTACCTTTGTGATACCAGCCGGGTAAACAGTTTGCTGAGTATACAGATACTGGATGAAGTCGTCCAAAGGACGTTCCCCGCCCCAATAGGTTTCAAGCCGTTCAAACCCATCATAGTCGTAGGTGAGATCAAATGCTTGGTGGAGTTCCGGCCCGCTATGGCAGAGAAATCCTTTTCGTCGTACCTGGAGAAGAAACTGGGGGTGAACCTGTTCGGCGAGCCAGAGAAGAGGATAGGTATCGTTTCCTTGGTTGTTGGGTTGGTTGAGGCGTTTTCTTGCCTCTTTCCAGAACTCAATAGGAACGAGAGAGGCCACATCACAGCGGAAACCGTCGATTCCTTCCTCTCTCCATTGGAGAAGGGTATCAATAAGCTCATCCCACAGGGCAGGTGAAGAGAAGAAATCTAGGTCAATCACATCACTCCAGTCATCGAATTTTCGGGTAAAGTTTCCCTCTTTATCTCGAAGGAACCATTCTGGGTGGGTGTGAGCAAGCACAGAATCGGGGGAGGTGTGGTTGTACACCACATCAATCATCACCTTGAGTCCTAAGTCATGCGCTTCCTGAACCAATCGACGAAAATCAGCAAGAGAGCCCAATTCTGGATTGATTTCTCGATAATTTTTGATGGCGTAGGGGCTCCCCAGAGTTCCCTTCCTGGCTATTTCCCCGATGGGATGAATGGGGGTGAGATATACCCATGAAAAACCCAGGTTTTTTACATGCTCCAGGTAAGGAATAGCCGCAGAAAACGTCCCTTTTTCCGTAAGGTTACGAACAAAGATTTGGTAGATACTTGGAAAAGGCAAAACCATACCATTATCCTTGTGATTTTTCTTGTAGGGATATTGTAACGGAGAAAAGAGGGGGAATGCAATTTTTTGAGGGAGGGAAAATCTCCTCATCCCTTGATGACGATCTCCTGGCCCTTGCGCAGGGACAAGTGGCATTTCTCAAGAAGGATGGTTTCCCTTATAATTTCTTCCTGAGGCAATGGTGGAATGAGGCTTTCCATGCTCTGGACGAAAATCTTCCATTCTTGGCTATAGAGGTTGAGAGGAGGAAAAGAGAATACCTGTCTGCCCTGGGAAGAAGAGAGAATAAGATGGGTTTCTTGATCCGGTGGGGGATGAAAGGGGTATTCCATATCTATCATGCCTTGAGAACCAAAAAGGAGTAACCTTTGGTAGCGTTGCATCTCCATACCCACCGTGAACGTAGCCTGAAAGGTATGGTAGGACAGGATTCCAGTAGTGAGAACATCAACTTTTGTGAGGGGATCCAAAATACCTTTGCAGAACACGTGATGAGGCGATATGTTAAAAAGAAAACAGAAGGAAGAAAGAGCATAACACCCTATATCATTAAGTACGCCACCACCTAAAGAGGGATTGTAACGGATGTTGTGTTTTTCTTTGGTTTCATAGCTTATTCGAATATCTACAAGACGGATTTCCCCAATAAGATTCTGGGAAAGAATCTCTTTGAGTTTATGCCACTGGGGGTGAAAACGATACATCCAAGCGGGCATGAGGATTTTTTGTTTGTGTGTCGCATAAGAGAAAAGAGATCGAAGTTCGCGACTCTTAAGGACAAGTGGTTTTTCGCAAAGGACGTGTTTGTTATGGGAGAGGGCTTTTTTAATCCATGGGAAATGGAGGGCTGGAGGGGTAGAAATATAGACGGCCTCTATCTCCGGATTTTCCAAGAGATCTTCATACCGATCATACCGGAGAGGAATATTCCATTGTTTGGCAATATCTTTTGCTTTGGTGGTGTCGCGAGATGCTATAGCAAAGAGAACAACGTCTGGTACGTGCTCTAGAGCTGGCAAGATGCGTTTTACGAGATGCGTTGAGGCCCCAATGAGACCAATACGTTTTCTCATAGGATGAGTATAGAGAAAGAAGGCTTTTTTTGCAAAAAAACACGTTTGTTTTGGAGATCTCTTGAAGAGTATAGTATAGTGATGGAAATTTCTTAAGGCAGGAAGGAAAGACGGTGTATTTCTTACGGAGGGGCGAAAGGATTCTCATCCAAAAGTATGAACAATCATAGAGGCATCATTCTTTAGTATGAGAGAATATTCTACACAAAATCATACGTTTTCCGTATTGACTCTTTTTACGGAGGGTGTACAATAAAGCCGACACAAACGCAAAAAAGCGTTTTATGTGAAAATAGAGAAAAGGAGGTGAGATGGCAGAGGAAATATAAGAGAAAGAGAAGATGGTGGAGGAAAAAGGAAAAGAGGGGCCCGTGAGGGCAAGGTGTTGTTTGGGTATTTTTCCAGAAGGAGGAAAAGGTATGAAAAGAATATTGGGTTTGGTAGTGGTAATTTCTTTTGTAGTCACGACAATAACATTTGCACAGAAAATTCGTGTGGGACTTTCTCTTCCCACTCAAAGAGAAGAGAGATGGGTGAGAGATAAAATTAAGATGCAAGAAGAGGCCAAAAGGCTTGGGGTAGATCTTCGTGTTCAGATTTCCGATAATGATGCTGCCAAACAAGTGGCCCAATGTGAAAACCTGATTGCTCAGGGAATTCAGGTGTTGATTCTGGCTCCCCATGATGCAAGCAGTGCAGCTACTATTGTGGAAAAGGCTCATAAAGCTGGGATTCCCGTTATTTCGTATGATCGTCTTGTTCTCGACTGTGAGGTGGATGTGTATCTCTCTTTTGATAATGTAAAAGTAGGAGAATTGCAGGGTGAGTATATTACCCGGCTTGTACCCAAAGGAAACTATGTGGTGCTCGCTGGTTCTCCTACGGATAACAATGCCAAACTTTTCCGTCAGGGTGCTATGAAATATATCCAACCCCTGGTAGATAAGGGCCAGATCAAGATTGTTATGGATCAATGGGTAAAAGATTGGCAGCCTGCTGAAGCCCAGAAACTCATGGAACAGGCGCTCACGGCCAACAAAAACAAGATTGATGCTGTTCTTGCTCCTAACGATGGGACAGCTGGTGGATGTATTCAGGCTCTTGCTGCCCAAGGGCTTGCTGGGAAGGTGCCTATTACCGGTCAGGATGCCGAGCTTGCTGCTGCTATTCGTATCGTGGAAGGGACGCAGACCATGACTATCTTTAAAGATACTCGATTGCTTGGTGCCAAGGCCATTGAACTGGCTATTAAACTTGCCAAGAAGGAGAGTATTGCTGATCAAATCAATGGCAAGGTTAATAACAACAAGATTGATGTTCCTTCTGTACTTCTCACACCGTATGTGGTGGACAAATCCAATATAGATAAGGTGTTGATTGAAAGTGGCTATCTGAAAAGGGAGCAAGTGTACAAGACAAAATAACCCCATGATACCCCTGTACCATATCCGGGGCAATATTTGCCCCGGATATCACGGGGGTTTGGGAGAAAGGGAAAAGGAGAAGAGTGTATGGAATATGCATTGGAGATGCAACACATCGTCAAAGAGTTTCCTGGTGTAAGAGCTCTTGATGGGGTTACTTTTCAAGTGAAAAGGGGAGAGATTCATGCTCTTGTGGGAGAAAATGGGGCAGGAAAATCCACGTTGATGAAGGTCCTGAGTGGGGTGTATCCTTATGGAACGTATGAGGGGACCATCGTTGTGTATGGGGAGGAGAGGCGTTTTTTTCATATTAGGGATAGTGAAAAGGCGGGGATTGCGATTATTTATCAGGAACTCACCCTTATCAAACAGATGACGATTGCCGAAAATATTTATCTTGGTAATGAGAATGTTCAAAACGGTATCATCAATTGGAACGAAACCTACAAAAAAACTGAGGATTTGCTCAAGATGGTGGGATTGCCTTTGAGTCCTGCAACGATGGTAGGGGATTTGGGGGTCGGCTCTCAGCAATTGGTAGAAATTGCCAAAGCTCTTTCGAAAAATGCCTCTATTCTTATCCTTGATGAACCAACGGCAGCCCTTACTGAGACAGAATCAGAAAAACTTCTTGGAATCCTTCGTCAGCTAAAAGCCCAAGGGGTGACCTGTATTTTTATTTCTCACAGGTTACCGGAGGTGTTGGAGATTGCCGATACTATTACAGTTCTTCGAGATGGAAGGACGATTATCACAGATAGAAAAGAGAATTTTGATGAGAATCGTCTCATCTGTCATATGGTTGGGAGGGAAATTACGAATGTTTATCCGCGTGTCTCTCATAAGCCAAAGGAAGTTGTGCTTGAAGTACGCAATTGGACAGTGTATGATCCTGATGGGGAAAGGAAAGTCTGTGATAATGTGAGTTTTGAGGTTCGTCGAGGTGAGATTTTGGGGCTCGGAGGGCTCATGGGAGCCGGTCGTACGGAATTGGTGATGAGTCTTTTTGGAGTGTGGGGAAAAGTGGTGTCAGGAGAAATACGACTTGATGGACAAAAGATTGTGATTCGTTCTGCTGATGATGCGATTCGCCATGGTATAAGTTTGCTCTCTGAGGACAGAAAACGCTATGGGCTTGTTCTCGGAATGGATGTGAAGCGCAACATGACGTTGGCAAGTCTTGCCTCATTGGCAAGGTGGGGAGTGATTAACAAAAATGAAGAGATCAAGCAAACACAATACTATGTTCAGAAACTTCGAGTAAAAACCCCAACCATTGAACAAGAGGTGAGAAATTTGAGTGGAGGAAACCAACAAAAAGTGATTATTGGAAAATGGCTTCTCACTAAGCCAAAAGTTCTGTTCCTGGATGAACCAACCCGGGGTATTGATGTGGGTGCAAAATATGAAATCTATAATCTCATGAATGCCCTCATAGATGAGGGAGTTTGTGTGGTGATGATCAGTTCAGAACTCCCGGAGCTTCTTGGAATGAGTGACCGTATATTGGTCATCCATCAGGGAAAAATTACAGGAGAACTGGATGCTTCACGGGCAACCCAGGAAACGGTGATGTATTATGCGACCGGTGGGATAGGAGAATCTCCGGTGGCATGTTGAAGGAATCGAAAACAGGAAAAGGAGGATCACTTATGGAACACACCTCTTTGTGGGAGCTTATCACCCACTCTATTCGTAAGAATATCCGTCAGTATACGATGATTATTGCGCTTTTGGGGATATGGATTATTTTTTCTTTTTTGACCGGGTTTATTTTTTTGACACCGAGGAATCTCTCCAATCTCTTTGTTCAAACGGCGACAACAGCAATTTTGGCTATTGGTATGGTGCTTATTATCGTTACGGGGAATATTGATCTTTCTGTGGGTTCTGTGATGGGATTTTGTGGTGCCGTGGCAGCTATTCTTATGATTCGTGCGGGGTGGTCACCTTTACCAACGGTTGTGGTGACGCTTCTTGTGGGACTAGCTATTGGGGCATGGCATGGTTTCTGGATTGCTTATCAGAAGGTGCCAGCGTTTATTGTGACCCTTGCAAGTATGCTAGCCTTTCGTGGGGCTATTATTGGAATTACTGGTGGACAAACCCAAGGGTTAGAGATGGCTCCTGCCGAGGCAGCAAATACTTTTAAAGCAATTGGGCAGGCGTATCTTCCTAAGATCAACGGATCACTTCCTTTTCATGATACTAGTTTGTATCTTATGGTTTTTAGTGTGGTGATGTACTGGTTTTTTGAGATGAAGGTCCGTCGGGACAGACAAAAATATGGTTTTCATGTTCTTCCCATGAAATATCAAATTCTTAAGATGTTTCTTATTTCCGTGGTGATTGCTGCTTTTTATGGGATTATGATTATTTATCTTGGTGTGCCTTATTCGATTATTTTGGTCATGGTGCTTGCGCTGCTTTTTACCTTTGTAGCAAACAACACGGTTTTTGGTCGGCATCTCTATGCGATTGGGGGTAATGCGGAGGCTTCCCGTCTCTCTGGTATCAATATTGCCAGGAATGTGATGCTTCTCTATATGTTGATGGGATTACTGACAGCGGTGGCGGGTATTGTGTACACAGCTCGCTTGAATGCAGCTACAACGTCAGCAGGTCAAAATGCCGAACTCGATGCAATTGCCTCAGCGGTGATTGGTGGTACGAGTCTTATGGGGGGAGAAGGTACCATTGTCGGAGGGGTGATAGGGGCACTTGTGATGGCCAGTCTTGACAATGGGATGAGTCTGATGAACCTTGATATTACATTTCAATATATTGTCAAGGGGCTTATCCTGCTTCTGGCTGTTTGGGTGGACGTGAGAACAAGAAAGAAATCGTAGTTTCCTCCACCGGAAGGGAACTTTCTCCCCTTATGGAGAAAGTTCCCGATGTTTTTCGTGACCAACCTCCATACAGACCCTTATTCCTCAAATGGGAACGGGGTGTGGTTTTTGCCACCCCCGGCAAGGGTCTTGAGAAGAATGGGAAAAAGGGGCAAGTTTATGGAAAATCTTTCAATGGGTGTGAAGCAGACAATAGCGTTTATCTTAGGGGGAGGGAGAGGAAAAAGACTCTATCCTCTCACCAAGTTTCGGGCTAAACCGGCCGTTCCCTTTGGCGGGAATTATCGACTTATTGATATTCCTGTGAGCAATTGCATTCATTCAGGCATTCACAAGATTTATATTATGACACAATTTCAATCTACGTCTCTTAACCGTCATATTATGCAGACGTATAAGCTGGATTTTTTTCGGGAGGGGTTTGTAGATATTTTGGCATCAGAATTGAGTTTTAATCCGGCGGAGAGCGGTTTCTCGGAGGGAACAGCTGATGCGGTGAGGAAGGGTATCAAGCATATAGAGAACCAAGGGCTCCAGAAAGCCTATGTGCTTATTCTGGCTGGAGACCAACTCTATCGGATGGATTATCGGGAGATAATAACGTGTCATCTTGAGCACAAAGCGAGGGTAACCATTGCGGTTTTGCCTATAAAAAAAGAGGAATGTTCTCGTTTTGGGGTGGTGAAGCTGGATCAGGGGAGGGTTCAGGCTTTCTTAGAGAAACCAGAGATTTCCGAGGTTCCTTTGGAGTGGTATAAGGGGAATCAGGGGGAGTTTCTTTATGGATCCATGGGGATATATGTGTTTGATCTTGATTTTTTGAAAGAGGTGTTGTATAGCCATCAGGAGTGGCAAGATTTTGGCAAAGAGGTCTTGCCAGCTCTCATGAGAGAAGGGGAAAGAGTGGCTGCGTATGAATATCAGGGTTATTGGGAAGATATAGGTACCATTCTTTCTTTTCATCAGGCGCATATGGGTATGGTCCAACCTTGTCCTGTGTTTGATCTCTATCAGACTGATTGGCCGTTTTTTTTCAAGCCGAGGTTTCTTCCCCCTAGCCGTTTTCATAATGCCACAGTGGAACATTCCCTCGTTAGTGATGGAGTGGTGATAGACCAGGCAGAGATCTCTAGCTCTGTGATAGGGATACGAACACGTATCGAAAAGGGGTGTCAAGTGGATCAGAGTGTCATTATGGGGGCGGATTATTTTGTTCGCCAACCAGGAGGTGGGGTCGATTTTCAATGTGTTATAGGGGAGGGGACTATTCTTCGACGAGTTATTGTTGATAAAAATTGTCGTATCGGTCGAGGAGTGAAAATTCTCAATGAACGAGGGGTGCTTTACGAAGAGGGAGACTTTTATAGTATCATTGATGGGATTGTGGTGATACCAAAAAACACCATCGTGCCTGATGGTACGGTGATACCGTAGGAGGGTTGATATGCCGCCTTTTATCCAGAAAATGTCGGTGAGGAGAAAACTCCTTGCTATTTTTGTTCTGTTTATTTTGGGCTTTATGACTATGTTAAGCCTCATTCTTTACTGGAATGCCTCACAACAATTGAGGCGCTCTATTGAAGAACAATTGAAGAATAACCTGCAAGGAGCTACTATCGTAGCCCAGACAGCCCTTAATACAGCCATAAAAAACTATGTGAAATATCCCTTAGAGGAAACAGCCCGCCTTCTTGAGAAGAAGAAAGGGGAGAGACCAGAGAGAATCAAAGAGGAAGTACTTTCCTATCTTCGTGAAGTTCAGGTAGGCCAAGGTGGTTTTAGTTACATTATGACTCTTAAAGGGGATATAGTGTTTCATCCAGATCCTTCTTTGATAGGGAAAAATGTGGTTCGACTGGGTTTCAAAGATGTGAATGGGATTCTTTATCATATGAATATTCTTGCTGGGGCAACGACGCTTCCCCCTGGACAAGTAGATTTCTTGGAATATACTTTGGAAGAAGAGGGGAAGCAGGTAGAAAAGATAGATCATTATATCTATTGCAAGGCTTTGGACTGGATTGTCGTTGTCTCAACCTATAAATCGGATTTTCGAGGTCTTATTAATCCCATGGATTTTCGAAACGATATTGTGAAACTCAAGATTGGAACTACAGGAGCGGTGGAGATTTTTACCTCTCTTTTTACTCAAGTCATTCACTCTACCAAGATGCTCGAGAGTCGTATCCGGGATACAGAGATTCATCGTTTGATAAAAGAAAAAACCAATGGGATTATGGTAGCTACAGAAGAACAATTATTCGTTGAGGGGAACGACACGGAAAATGTAAAAAGGGTGAAAACAATTTATGCCTTTCAGTATCTTCCTGAGTTAGATTGGTTTGTTGTGGCAAGTGTAGGATACCGAGAGGCTTTTCGTCCAGCAACAACCTTAGGGCTTATTAGTGTCTTTTTTACCTTTATCGTGGTGATAGTCACCATTTTTCTTCTTTCTTGGATCACCAATCGTATGATTGTAAATCCCATCATGGAACTTGAAGAAGGGGTCAAAGCCTTTGGAAGTCGAGATTTTTCTCACAGGGTGAGGGTGAAGACAGGTGATGAACTTGAAGATTTGGCCGTGAGTTTCAATGAAATGGCAGAGACCATCAAAACCTTTACAGAAAATCTGGAGTTGATGGTTCAACAACGTACCCTTGAACTTCAAATAGCCAATGAAGAACTCTCTCACAAAAACCGACAGATGATGTTCGAGTTGGAGATGGCGCAAAGGGTGCAAGAACAACTTATTCCTTCTGTGGAGACTCTTCCCAAGCGAGAGGAAATTGATTTTGGTGTTTCTTATATGGCGATGGAGAGTGTTGGCGGAGATCTTTATGATTGTCTTCCTCTCAGTGACAATCTCTATGGTCTTTTGATTGCGGATGTTTCGGGACATGGGGTACCAGCAGCGCTTATTTCTTCTATGGCCAAGGCGCTTTTTCAGAGTCGTGCTCATGAAGAGAAACGGCCTGGAGAGATGTTGGCAGAACTGAATAGGGAGCTTCTTCGTTTAGTAGGAGATTTGGATCATTATTTGACAGCTTACTATGGCATTTTAAATGTAGAAACTGGAGAGTTTGTTTTTGCAAATGGGGGGCATCATCCGGTTCTTTGCCTTTTATCCTCTCAAAAGAGAATAGAGAAGCTCGATGCCAAGGGGTTTTTATTGGGCATGATGGAGGATGTGGTATTTGAAACAGAACGGGAAAAACTTGAGGTAGGGGATAAACTTGTCTTTTTTACGGATGGTATTGTAGAAGCGCATAATCGAGCCAAAGAACAGTATGGATATGAGAGGTTTCAGGAATGTCTCTTGCAGTTTATGAGCCTTTCTCCCAAGGAACTTGTGGGCAAGGTATGGGAGGATATCCAGAATTTTTGTGAAGGAGAACCACAAAGTGATGATATGACACTTTTTATTGTTGAGTTTCGTGGCTATGCCAAACCTGTTCAGTGGGCAGCTGCGACCTGTAGTGAAGCCTCTGAACCTCTTCAGGGAAAACAAGAGAACCTTTATGAGGAGGTAGTGGGTCTCCTCAATAAAGGGAGTGTTGAAGAAGCTATGAAAAAAATTCAAGGGCTTTCACTCAAACGAGTTTCAGATGCCCGTATCTACAATCAGTTTGGTGTGATGCTTTTCAAATTGGCACAGTGGAGTGAGGCGGCTGCTATGTTTGAAAAAGCATTGGAGTTGGATCCAAAGAATGCCACCATACAAAAAAATCTTGAACTTGCGAAGCGTCGGAAAAAGGGTCAGAAATGATTGTATGGCAGGAAGGATTTTTATAAAGGATAAGGAGGGGGTATGCTTACCCGAGAGATCTATACATGTCATAGGGAAAGGGCCATCAAATATCTTTCAAAGGCAGGGGTGATTCTCTCTGAAAGAGAAAAAGAACTCCTTGAGGTTGCCGAGTATGGTTTAGGTATGGTGGAAAAGATAGGGTTGCAACTTGTTGTGTATATCAATACCGATCGCTATTGTGCCAAGGAACTGGTGCTTTTTCCCTCTCAGACCTGCCCTGAGCATCGTCATCCCCCGGTGGGGGATGATCCTGGGAAGCAGGAAACTTTTCGGTGCAGGTGGGGGATGGTGTATCTCTATGTTGTGGGAGAACCAACTCCTTGTCCTCATGCGCTTCCTCCGCTGGAACGGAGAAACTTTTTTACAGTCTGGCACGAGATTATTCTTCAGCCCGGGGATCAATATACGATTCCTCCTGATACCCTCCATTGGTTTCAAGCTGGTCCAGAAGGGGCAGTAGTCTCGGAATTCTCCTCTCCAAGTCGGGATAGTATGGATATCTATACGGACCCTTGTATTCAGGCGGATATGCCACGACGTGTATGAGAGGGTTCTTTATTTCAATGAACAAAGACGGGCAAGAGCAAGTCGGTTTTTGACACCGGTTTTTTGGTAGATGTTGTAGATATGGGTTTTCACAGTAGGCAGAGAGATGTAGAGGGTTTCACTGATCTGTCGTGCATTCATGCCTTCTAAGATCAGTTTCATGATCTCTACTTCTCGACGGGTGAGATTATACTTTTTTATCACTGAGGGAGGAATCTCTGGATTTTCTGCCACTTCTCCTAAGAGTTTATACACAAGGTTTTCTGGTACGGTTTGACTGGCATCAGATTCGTGGATAATTTTCCCCTCTTTGAGGATGGCAACCCTATCCGCTATTTCCATAACTGCGTCTATTTTATGGTGGAAATAGAGAATGGCCACCCCTCTTGCTTTCAGAGTCGAGAGGATAGAGAGGAGACGTTTTTGATTTTCACCATACATATCGAGCAAAGCAAAAGCCTCATCAATTACCAAAACGTGGGTAGGATTGAGAAAGCCTTTGGCCAGAAAAACGAGGTAGAGTTTGTCCTTGGGGATGTTCTTTAACAGAAGAGACGGAGAGATATTCCACTGAATTTCCTCAAGGATTTTCTGGGTCTCATTGAAAATCTTATTCCACCGGACAATACCTACATTGTGGATTTCATTTCCTAGGAAAAGATTTTCAGCGATAGTCATTCCTGGCACAAATGCCCATTTCTGTGAAAGAACCCTTAATCCTAGGGTTTCTCGTTGCCGGGAAGAGAGAGAGGAGATATCTTTGGAGCCCAAGAAAAGTTTTCCCTCATAGGCATTCCGAGGAATATTTCCTCTCAGGATACATGCCAGAGCACTTTTGCCACTGTTTCTATCACCGATAAGATAATAGAGTTCTCCCTCTCTGAGAGAAAGGGAGAGGTCATCAATAACAAGAGCGTGTTCTAAAGTGAGAGAGATATGCTCAAGTGTTAAAATGGTTTTCCTCATCGTGGTTTTTTGAGAAACTTTTCCTTTTACATTATAAGGTTTTTTTTCCTGTTGTCAAGGGCCTCGAGTTGAATATTAAGGAAAAAGAAACTATTGAAAAAGGGAAGAGTATTTGGTTTCTCTCATGATGAAGGAGGGTTTTCTTCACTCCCTCCCATCATTTTGGTTTATTTCAGTTGGGAAAAATCTCTGGAAATTTGACAAAAAAAAACTTTGGCTTAAAATATAGGAAGTATTTTTTGGTGAAAAGAGGTAGGTGTATGGGTATCGAATCCAAAGACGACATTTTCCTCTCTGCTATGGCCGAGGGAGAGAAAAGTAAGCCATCCACAAGACAGGCGAAGAATGTCCAGGAAGGGACAGTGGTGGCAGTGACAGCAGAGGATGTTTTTCTTAGTATGGGAGGAAAATCCGAGTGTATTGTGCCTAAAACAGAGTTTGATGTGGTTCCCCAGGTAGGAGAAAAAGTCTCGGTTGTGATTGTCGAGATGAAGGATGGGGTGCTTCGGGCTTCCCGAAAAGAGGCAGAGAAGCAGGATCTCCAGCAAAAGATCAAGCGATCTGTGCAAAAAGGAGAGCCAATTTCTGGGGTGATTGAAGATGTCGTCATGAAGGATGGGCAGCCAAAGGGGTTTATTGTGATGCTGGGAAAAGTGATGAAGGCTTTTCTTCCTCTTTCTCAGATTGATGTGCCCGCTGATGTGAAAGACCTGAAAGGCAAGACCTTTGATTTTCTTGTGATAGAACAGTCCAAGGGACAACTTGTGGTGTCTCGACGGGAGCTTTTGAAACGTTCCCAGGGAAGAAATCTTGCCCTTTTCTTTGAAAAACACCATGTGGGTGATGTAGTCAAGGGTGTGGTTGAAAAAGTTGAGCCAAGTTATCTCTTTATTGTTATTGAGAACGTTACCGCGTTTATGCATATCTCTGATTTCTCGTGGAAGTATATCAAAGATCTTACCCAGGTTGTCAAGGTAGGGGATATGCTTGAGGTGAAGATCCTTGAGATGAATCAGGCCAAAAAGTCTATCAAGGTTGGTCGTAAACAACTCCTCCCTGATCCCTGGCAGGGATTGGAGAAGCGTTATAAAGTTGGGGATATTCTGAAGGCAACGGCTGTTTCTTACAAGGCCAATGGGGTGCTTCTTGAGGTGGAAGAGGGTGTCGAGGCTTTTCTCTCCGCGGACGAGATCTCCTGGACAGAAAAGGTACGTGATCCCAAGAAGGCCATACGGCTTGGAGCATCTTTAGAGGTTAAGATTATCAATCTCGATATGGAGAAACGTCGTATGGATGTTTCTCTACGGGAGATTCAGGCAAATCCGTGGGATAGTGCGGAAGAAAACTACACCGTGGGCCGAAAACTCGAAGGTACGGTGTCTTCTGTGGTGGATTTCGGGGTGTTTGTGCGTTTTGATGATGGGATTGAGGGGCTTCTTCGTCGAGAGGATATTGATTGGATCGCCAATGTTGATCCCAAGACCCAGTTCAAAAAGGGAGATAAAGTGACTGTTGTGGTACTTCAATTGGATACCGAGAAGCAGAAACTTCGTCTTGGAATGAAGCAGCTCTCTGATCATCCCTACAAGGCGTTTCAAATGAATTATCCCAAGGGAAGTGCCGTTAGGGCAAAGATTCTTGCCATTCAAGAGAATGGTGTAGAGGTTGAGGTCGATGGATTGGTTGGGTTTATCCATATTTCTCAGCTTTCCACAGAGAGGATTGACACTATTGCCGATCATTTTAAGCAAGGGGATGAAATTGAGGCTGCTGTGCGTCTTGTCGATCCTTCGAAAAACAAAATTGAACTTAGTGTGCGGGATCTCCTTGAAAAGAAAGAAAAGCAAGAGGTGAGCAAACATATAGCCTCTACCGAAGCAGGAGAATCTCCAACTATTGGTTCACTTTTGGGAGAAAAGCTCGCAGCTTTTCAGGCTGAAACAACCACCAAAAAATCCTCGAAGAAAAAAGCGGAGTAGGATCACCTATGCAAAAGAATCAAGAGAAGATATTTTTCTCATGGGGAGAGTATATCCAAAAGCATTGGTTTGGGATAGCCCTGAGTGTGGTGGGTGGAGTGATCGTGGTGATTGGGCTTTTGTTCTGGTTTTCTCGAGAAGCAGAGCAAGAGGCAAAAGCCTCCTCTGCCTATGATGAGGCAGTACTTGTGCTTGCTTATCAACTTCCTCAGGCTGGGACGAACCAACAACTGGTCAACGAGATCAGTCAGTATGTGTTGGCAAAGCTGGATAGTGTGCAAAAGCAGTTTCCCCGCACGCTTGCAGCGATGAGGGCGAGGATCCTTCTGGGGAGATTGTATGCGAATAGTTATCTTTCTCAAGGGGCTGAGGATGCTTATAATCAGGCTCTTCAGCTTTATGATGAAGTGGCAAGGATGGCATCGTCATCTTTTTACCGTGGGCTTGCTCTGATCAACAAAGCCCAACTTCTTGAGCATCACGCTGATTGGCAGGGGGCCTTGGAAACGTATAGAATCGTGGCAAGGAAGTACAATGAGTTCTATACCCCCTATGCCTGGGTGAGTCTTGGGCGTGTAGGGGAGATTATGGGAGACAAGAATACCGCTCTAAGCGCTTATGAAACAGTAGTACAAAAATATACAAACTCCAGCTGGTATGGGTTTGCTCTTGCAAGGCTTACCATTGTTCGCCAGTATGGGGTTTCTACGAGTACAAACGCCCCTGCTCCTGTCTTGAGCAATACACTTTCCTTGCCCAATCCATAGGAGGGACACATGGCGGAGATCACACTCTCTGAGGTAGAAAAGGTAGCGAGGCTTGCCAAGCTTTCTTTTTCAGACGAGGAGAAAGAGGTTTTCCTCAGTCAATTTTCGAAGATTGTCCATTTCGTCGAGAAGATAGGAGAACTCAAAACCGATGAGGTGTCTCCTACCACGCATGCGGTCGAAAAGTGGAATGTTGTACGGCAGGACAAAGAAGAGAGTTCACTCTCCAATGAAGAGATTCGACAGCTTGCCCCACGTTTTGATGAGGGTCATATCATTGTTCCCAAGGTGAAAAACGCCTAACCATGGAAAAAAACCGATTCCTCCATATTGAGCGTGAGGTGAAGCCCTTCTCTCCCACGTACGAGGCCTGGATCACGCACATCATGGGCCGTGAAGTGGTAGTGGATATGGGGTGTGGGCATGGGGATTTCCTGATCGAGAAAACAGCCCAGTATCCAGAGTCTTTTTTTGTGGGCATAGAAATATCGCGTAAACGAGTGGCCAAAACTTCGCATCGGCTCTCTAAACGAGGTCGGGAGAATTATGCGGTTATTCATGGTGATGGGGAATGGGCACTCAAGACGTTTTTTCCTACAGAGAGTGTCTCTGAGATTCATATCAATTTTCCTGATCCATGGCTGCGAAAACGGCATTGGAAAAACCGACTTCTCAGGCCGTCTTTTGTTCTTCAGGTCATTCGTGTGTTGAAAAAAGGGGGAAGGGTGTTTTTTGTGACAGACGTTGAGGAGTATGCTCGGTATGCCTCAGAGGTACTGTTACAGTTTCCCTGGCTTCGAAGTGTGTATCCCGATATTGTTGTCCAAAATCTCTATACACGTTTTCCCACGCTCTTTTATCAAAAGATGAGCCCTCTTCGTCCTATCAATTATGTTTGTTTTGAGCGTTGGGTAGATTTCCCCTAAGCGGGAGGGTGTCTTTTGTTCTTTCTTTACCGGAAAGGGGAATCTCAAGGAGATGTTTTTTGAATTTTTTGTCTTTTGCTGCAGCGTGGGAAAGTGCTTGATGTTCCCATCCGCAAAAGAGGGGGGTGTTTTAAAGCTTGGGGGAAAGAAACACACGAGAAAACGTAGTGGCAATCATCTCACAAAGAGTGGGAAGGGGAAGTTGGAGAAAGTCGGCAACATACCGGTAGGTGTGCTCAATGTAGAGGGGAGTATTTCTCTTGCCACGCATAGGGAGAGGAGAAAGATAGGGTGCATCGGTTTCCAAAAAAAGCCTTTCTTGTGGGGTGCGGAGGAGGGCCTCACGCAGAGAATGCGCCGAGGGGTAAGTGACGTTGCCGGCAAAAGAGATAAAAATGTTGTCCAAGAGAAGAAACTGTTCGAGTTCATGGGGACCGTAGCCAAAACAGTGGAGAATGACAGCTGTTCCCGGATGAAAGGTCTTAAGAAGAGAAAAGGTGTCATGAAAGGCGTTTCTTGAATGGATGAGAACAGGTTTTCGGTATTCATGGGCCAAAGCTAGTTGATCGACAAAGAGGTTTTGTTGGAGCTTGGGGGTGCCATAGTGGTGATGATAGTCTAGCCCTATCTCACCGATAGCGAGAGGATTGAGGGTTTCTATCCAATGACAGAGGCGCCTTTTTTCCTCGGGAGTCCACATGGTGCAAAGTTCAGGGTAGAATCCAAATGCCCGGAAGATGCGGGGATGAGGAGAGTATTGCGAAAGGCTTAAGATTTCTTGGGGGGATATCGATATATCGATAAGATAGTGTATGCTATCAAAAGTGAGATCCTGGGGCCAAGAAGGAGAACCAAAACAATGGGTGAGATGGCAATGCGTATCAATGTACATAAACTTGACTTATCTCTTTTTTTAGGGTACAATATTATACAGGGTGAAAATATATTTTGCCATGTTCCTATTCAAAAAGGTGAGAATATGAGGAGGAGTTATGGCTACTTACCGAAAGAGAGTGAGCCGAAATGCGGAGTTTATTCGTCAACGTGATGAGATGTATCGAAAGACAAACTGGCAGAAGTTTCAGGAAAAATGGCGTTTGTTTTGGTCGGAGATGAAGCGTCACTTACAACGCCTCATGATCAAGATTCATGAGAAGGGGTCTCAAAGGCTTACGATTATGGTGGTTCCTCATAGTGAAAAAAAGACCATCAATATCCATATTTCTAATTATGTGCTTTTTTTTACCACTGTGCTGTTAGTGGCGATGGTAGTCACCTCAATGTATACTATTTCTGAGAATGCCCAAGCCAACAAACAGGTGGTGATCTTGAGGCAATTGGATGATTATAACCGTCGACAGATTGCGGAGTACAAATCCAGTATTGAGTCTGTTTCAGAGCGTTTTTATAATTTCAAGAGTGATATTGGGAGTATCATCAGTGGTGTTTCAAGTGAAAAGAATCTCCAAGAACTCAATCCTATTGAGATCAAAGAAAACTCAAACACGACAGTGGCACGGGGAGTGAAGACACTTGAGCAGATGCAGTTTGAGTTGGATGTGATTCGTGAGAATGTGAAACGCCTCGGGAAATATGTGATGGATCACAAGAGACTTCTTCGTGAAATGCCCTCACGGTATCCCCTTCAGATGCGTGGACGTTTGACATCAAAGTATGGTCCACGTATTGATCCTGTATACAAGTGGCGTATTGAGAATCACCCGGGGATTGATTTGGCGGTGATTCCCGGTACCCCTGTGCTGGCGGCAGCTGATGGTACTGTTCGTATGGCGGAGTACAATGGTGGATATGGGCTGGTAGTGGAGGTTCAGCATAAGTATGGAATTGCCACCAGATATGCCCATCTCATGCGTTTTGGTCCTGGTATTTATCCCGGGGCTCAGGTGAAGCAAGGACAGGTGATTGGGTATGTTGGGACGACAGGAAAATCCACAGGGTATCATCTCCACTATGAAGTGCGTATAGGAGGAGAGACGGTGAATCCTCTTCCGTATGCCACAATGTTGGAATAAGTGCAAAAGTTATGATCAAAAAAAAGAGGTAGGTATGGCTGAAGAACAGATACTCTTGAATGAAAACGGCGAACTCAGTAATTCTGTCATAGGGCACGACAATTGTTTTTCTGGAGAATTGCGTTCTGATGGTCTTTTGCGTATTGATGGGGATTACTGTGGGGTGATCAAAGGGTATGGGACGGTTCTTGTGGGACAAAGGGGGAGAATTAAAGGGGATATCTATGCCAAGAAGGTACGTATTGGGGGAAAGGTCAAAGGAACAGTCTATGCCTTGGAGAGGGTGGATATTCTCTCAACAGGCAAGCTCATTGGTGACATGTATACCAAACGGTGTCAGCTCGAAGAGGGCATGACCTTTACCGGAAAGGGGAATATCCTTCCTGATCAACAACTTGAAGAGATCTTTAACCGTGAAGTGAAAAATGCCCCCAAAATTTCTATGGAAGATTTTTAAGTTTTGAGGATAAAGGGGTAGAGATGGTATGGAAAATTCAAAGGTGTATGTAGGTGTTGTAGAGCGGCATGTGTATGTGGTCAAGGTCATTGGAAGAGGGACGCTTGAGTATTCCACGGAGCTTTTTGAGACCTTTTCTCAGAAACTTGACAAGAATGAGCTTGAGGCCTTGTACTTTGATCTTTCTGAAACCCAGTATCTGGACAGTTCGTTTATTGGGGTGATTGTTTCTCTGCAGAAGAAAATGAAAAAAGAGAAAAAGGGGGAATTGTTTATTCTCAATCCTTCTCAAAAGGTGATAGAAATTTTTGTCACCATGGGGCTTGAGGATCTTCTCCCCATGAAGCTAGAAACCCAACTCAAAAACGTCGAATATACGGAGGAGTTGGCTCAGCGTCTTGAAAAAACAGAGGAGTCGATTCGTATTCTTCTCCAGTCCCATCAGGATCTGATGGAGGTGAATCCCCAAAATCGACGTCGTTTTCGTCTCGTCGAAGAAATGCTAAAAAAAGAACTTGAAAGGTTTCAAAAATGAGCATCCATCCGACAGCAGTTATTGGACCAGAGGTGGTTTTGGGAGAAGGGGTGACAATCCATCCCTATGCCGTGTTGGACGGGAAGATTACCGTGGGGGATGGGTGTGAGATTGGGCCTTTTGTTCATCTCACAGGATGGGTGACTATTGGCAAAAACACCAAAATCTATGCTGGGGCAGCTCTTGGGACACCACCCCAGGATTACTCTTTTGATGGGACCCCTGGACTTGTAGAGATTGGAGAAAACTGTGTGTTGAGAGAGTATGTGACAGTCCATACTCCAGTTCGGGGCGGTGAGGGGGAGAAAACCATTGTGGGTGATGGTTGTTTTCTTATGGCCAATTCCCATGTTGCTCACAATGCAAAATTGGGGAGAAATGTGGTTTTGGCGAATGGTTGTCTTTTGGCAGGGTATGTAGAGGTGGAGGATTTTGCCTTTTTGTCGGGGAATTCTGCAGTCCATCAGCACTGTCGAGTAGGGGCTTATGCGATGGTGGGAGGGCTTACCAAGGTGGTGCAGGATGTGCCACCGTATGTTCTTTGTGATGGGAGTCCAGCTGTAGCCCATGGTTTAAATGTGGTGGGGCTTCGACGTCGGGGATTCACCCAGGAACAGAGAACGATGCTCAAAGAGCTTTATCGGATCCTGTATAGCGGTCTTTCTTTGAAAGAGGCTCTCTCCCAAATGAAGCCAATGGCTACGGATCCCCTGGTAGCCCATTTTGTTCATTTTGTTGAAAAGGCTGAAAAAAGGGGTATCATCAGTGCCAGTGAATAGGCTCTTTTTCTCAGCGGGGGAAGTGTCGGGAGACATCCATGCTGCTCGGCTTATCCATTCTTTGAAGAATCGTTGTCCGCATCTTGAGGTGGTGGGGCTTGGTGGTCGTTACATGGCTCGAGAGGGGATGAGGCTTTTGGATGGGGATGTTTCTTTGTTGAGCACGGTGGGACTCACAGATTCTCTCCGTTTTTATAAGCGGAAGAAAGAGTCTTATGAAAGGGCTGTGGCATATCTTGGATCCCATGAGGTGGATGGGGTAGTTCTCGTGGATAATCAGGGTTTTAATATTCCACTGGCTCGTTTTTGTTATGAGCGGGGTATTTCGTGTGTGTATTATATGCCTCCTCATGTTTCGATTTGGGGGAGGTGGAATGCCCCAAAACTTATGCAGTGGTGTGAGTATCTTTTTGTGAGTTTCCCTGAGGATTATGACGTTTACAAACACTATGGAGAGCATGTGGGCTTTTGGGGGCATCCCCTCGCCGAAGAAATCAAAGAATATCTTGCCCAACGGGGACATGGAGAAAAAACTGATGTCGTTATTGGGCTTTTTCCGGGAAGTCGGTATCAGGAGATTGAGAATCTTTTGCCGGAGATGCTTTTGACAGTTCGTGGTATGCCACGAGAGTGGAAAGTATATCTTGCTGTTTCTCACCCTGAGTATGAGCAAATGATCCGGGAACAGATGGTGTTGCATGGGTTGGTTAACAGGATAGAACTCACCTTTGATGCCTGGGATGTTCTTTTTCAATCGAGTGTGGTGGTGGCCTCTTCAGGGACCATTACCCTTGAGGCAGCCTTGTTTCGGAAGCCTGTGATCCTTGGGTATAGGATCTCAAGGCTTTCCTATTGGATAGGGCGCTTTCTTCTCAAAGAAAAACTCATAGGGATGCCCAATATTTTGCTTCACGAGAGGATTTTTCCTGAGCTTTTGCAGGGGGATTGGCACCATACCAATATCCTTCGATGGATTGATTTTTTTCTTTCTTTGGATGCAAACCAAAAGAAACACTATGATGAGGCTTATGAAAGGATATGGCACCTTCTCTTGAGAGAAGGTGGACATGAGGAAGTGGCTTTTCGTATAGGAATGGTGTGTGGTCTATGGGAAGAATCCTTGCCATAGATGTTGGAACGAAGAAGATAGGGTTGGCGTTAACAGATCCTCTTCGTCTTATTGCCTCACCGTGGGGCTCCCTTCATCGGGATACGTCTCTCTGGTCGTCTTTGAAAAGTCTCTGTGAGAGAGAGTCGGTTGATCTGATTGTCGTTGGTTATGTGGCTTTGGATTATTATGGAGAAGCAACGGCGATGGTAAAGAATTTTGTCGCGGAATTAAAAAAGGTTGTGGATATTCCTATAGAATTCCAGGATGAGTCCCACTCTTCACAGGAAGCAGAAAGGTATTTGCGTAGTCGTGGGAGAAAAAAGTCTTCTCGTGAGGACAGGGATAGTCTCGCGGCAACATGTATTCTTTGGGAGTATTTAGAGAGGCAAAAGGGGACATAAAAGGGGATGCCTTTTCTTTTTTCTTAGAAACCATCCTTCAAAAAAGATTGGATGTGTTGAGGGTTACCTGGATTGTCTGAACTCTCCGCAAGATGGGAGAGTCTTTCGTGTGTGGAGTTGGAATGATTTGCTTTTTCTTTTGTCTTGTGTTATGATGAAAGGGGAAAACGTATGCCGTATCGGTTAGCAGTTGTTGAGGATGAGGCAATTGTTGCCCATAGTATTGAGCAGAAGCTTGTCAAATTGGGATATGAGGTGGGAGGGGTTTTTTATAAGGCGGAAGAGCTTCTCTCTTTTTTGGGAAATTCAAAGGTAGATCTCATTCTCATGGACATCCAGCTTCAGAATGGGATGAGTGGGATAGAAGCAGCAGAAGAGATTCTCAAACGCTATCATATTCCTTTGGTGTATCTCACGGCTTTTTCTGATGATACAACGCTGGAGAAGGCGGCAAAAACGGAGCCGTACGGCTATCTTATCAAACCTTTCAATGATCGGGAGCTTAAAGCTACCGTGGAAATGGCCCTCTACAAGGCTTCATCGTTGAAGGAACTGGCCTATCGAGAGGCTCGATGGGAGGCGATGTTTCAAAATATTCGTGAGGGATTGGTAGTGGCTGATCAGAGGGGATTGGTGATCTCTGTGAATCCGACGATGGAGTCCTTGGTAGGGCTTTCTCTGCAAGAAATGAAGCATAAAAGTTTAGATGATCTCTTTTTGTTTTCTCCTCAAGTTGGGAAGGGAGAACGCTTGGTGGTACTTGAGGTGAAGAAAACGGGCTTTCGGATTCCGGTGTATTGGGATTCTTCGTTGATGGTGAACCAGTATGGGGAACATCTTGGAGCCGTTCATATGTTTCATGATATGTCAGAGGTTATGGAGTATGAAAGGGCCCTTTCCCAGAGTGAGGAACGTTACCGACGACTTGTTGAGGATCAAACGGACTGGTTGGTGCGGATGGCAGAGGATGGGACCATTCTCTATGCGAATAGAGCTATGGCCTTATCTCTGGGATGGGAGGCCCAACAGATCCATGGGCAGAACTTTTTTGATATTGTTCCTCTGACCGATAGAAAAAAATGGCAAGAGGTGTTGTCTTCTCTTGAATCTTCAGAGGAAGTGGCTTCTCTTGAGTTAGATTATGAGCGGTATGGAGTGAGATATGTGATAGAGTGGCGTTTTCGCTGTGTTCATATGAGTAACCAGCCCCATACCTGTCGGGAATTCCAAGGGGTAGGGCGTGATATCACTCTTCTCAGGGAAACAGAGGAGGCGCTTCGAGAGGAGGATGAGTTTTTGAAGCGTATTCTCATGAGTATTGATGAGGGGGTGGTGATTGTGGATGAGAAAGGAGAGATTGAATTTGCCAATCCACGGGGGAAGGAGATTCTCTCTCTTGGGGGGGAAGAGAAGGGCCAATTGATGGAAAAAGTGGTTTTTGAGCTTCAGGGAACAGGAAAAGTTGAGGATTTTGGTTTGCTCCTTCAAAATATCCAAAATTGGCCGGTTGGTGTTTGGACGATTACCAATCGTCGTCAGAAACGTTACGAACTGATGATAGATCTTTCTCTTTTGGGGGGCACAGAACGGTCTCAACGGGAGTATGTGTTGCTGATGACGGATATGACGCTTTTTAATCAACTCCAACAGGAGTTTTATCGAGCCCAGAGGCTTGAAGCCATGGAAGTGCTTGCGGGGGGCATAGCTCATGATTTCAACAACATTTTGACGGTGATTCTTGGAAATATTTCTCTTCTCAAGATGCGACTTGGGGATTCGTCCCCTGAAACAAAGGAGTATCTTCAAGAGGCCGAATCGGCGTGTGAAAGGGCGAAAAAACTGACAACGCAGATGCTCTCTTTCGCGAGGGGAGGGGCTCCTGTGATCAAACAAGAAAACATTTTGCAGATGATAGAGGATACCGTCCGTTTTCTTTTGCAGGGGTCTTCTATTCGATGGCATATTGAGAAAAAGACAGAGAACGTTTCTATCCCTGTGGATATTGGGCAGTTGGCACAGGTTATTCAAAACCTTGTTTTGAATGCTCGGGAGGCAATGAAGGATGGTGGGGAGTTAACCATTGTGCTAAACAATATCTCCGCTGAAGAGTTGCAAGGGCGTGTTCCCGAGCCTTTGCCAGGGGTAAAAACCTACCTCTCTATTGAGGTAAAGGATAATGGGCCAGGGATTGATCCGGCGGTACTTCCCCGTATTTTTGAACCGTATGTTTCTACCAAGGCCCGAGGAAGTGGACTGGGGCTTGCGATTGTGTATACAATCATACGGAAGCACCATGGCTGTATTGAGGTGGATTCTCGTCCGGGGGAGGGGACAACCTTCTCTCTTTTCCTTCCCGTGTATGCGGTGGAAGAAGAAAGGAAAGAGATGGCACTCTCTTCTGAGGAGAAGAAGCTTTCAGGGGATGGAAAACGAGTCTGGATACTTGATGATGAGATAGGGATAGTGAGGGTGCTGGAAAAGAGCCTCAGACAGCGTGGCTACAGGGTAGAGAGTTTTCAAGAGTCCGCTGAGTTTTTGAAACAGATTGGTGAGATATCCTCTCAGGATGTGGTCATTATGGATATTACTATGCCAGGGGATATTTCGGTAGAAGAGAGGTTGAAAAGAGTGTATGCGGTAGCCCCTGAGGTACGTATGATCCTCATCAGTGGGTATGCTAAAAAGGATCTCTCTTTTCCTTCTCATGAGGGCATCCTCTTTTTGACAAAGCCCTTTACCGTGCAGGAGCTCCTTGAAAAGATGTATGAGCTTCTCCAAGAGAAGGGAATCTCCAGCTAAGCAAGTGTTCTCTTGTTCACCATGTGAGACGTTCTTTTGGATGGAGTGGGGTGTGAGATTTTCTGGGAGAAGGGGAGAGGACGTGAGAAGGAATGCTCTTTTTTACGAAGGCTTCTATGAGAGAAAGATTGCGATGGGATGCATTGTGGGAGAAAGCATGCGAAAGAGGTTAACGTCCTGGAATCACATCCTTTTCTGAAGAGGTGTGCGTAGTGTTGAAGGGTGAGAGAAAACTTTTGTCTTTCTTGACGAAGAGAGTTTTTTTTCTTAAAATATACTAAACTATTTGAAGTAAAACTAAAATGAGGTACTGTTTCGGAGAAAAACTTCGGGAAGTTCGGGAAAGGCGTGGGCTTACGCTCAAAGAGGTTGCCGAGCGAGCGGGTGTGAGTGAGAGTCTTGTGTCTCAGATTGAGCGGAATCGTGTTTCACCGGCTATGGATACCCTCTTGGCCCTTGTTGAGGTGTTGGATATGGATATTGAGTATCTCTTTCGTGATTGGAAGAGGGCGCGCCCCCTTGCTTATGTGCCGCGAGAAAAAAGAGAAAGGTTTGAGGTAGAGGGAACGTGGTATGAGAGACTTGCCTCTATTCCTGGGCAAGAAGGAGAGGGGATAGAGGGATATGTGGTATGGATTCCCCCTCACGGCGAAAAAAAGAGTGCCCCTACTGGCCACAAAGGCAAAGAACTGGGGATTATCCTACGGGGAGAAGGAGAATTTATCTTGGGGGAGGCAGTATATCCCTTGAAAGAAGGGGATAGTATTGCGTTTGAGTCTGGCGTTTCTCATACGCTCCGTAATGTTAGTGATATTCCCCTCGAGGCATATTGGATTTTGACGCCCCCAAGGCGAAAAGTATAGATGGAGGATGGTATGGGAAAAACTATTGCAGAAAAAATCTTTGATGCCCATTTGGTGGACAAACCGTATGAAGGGGTGTATGTTCTTCGGTTGGATATGGTGTTTTGTCACGAGATTACTACTCCTGTGGCCATTATGGATTTGGTGAGTCGGGGGCTTGATAGGGTGTTTGATCCTACCCGTATCAAAGCGGTCATTGATCATGTGACACCAGCAAAGGATTCAAAAACGGCTACCCAGCATAAGATTCTTCGGGATTGGGCACGTCGGCACAATATCAAGGATTTTTTTGATGTGGGGAGAAATGGGGTGTGTCATGCGCTTTTTCCGGAGCAAGGGTTTGTACGTCCAGGGTATACGATCATTATGGGAGATTCACACACCTGTACCCATGGGGCGTTTGGGGCCTTTGCTGCTGGTGTAGGGACAACCGATCTTGAGGTGGGTATCTTGAAAGGGGTGTGTGCCTTCAAGTATCCCAAAACTATCAAGTTTGTTCTCAAGGGAAGTCTTCCCCAAGGGGTATATGCGAAAGATGTGATTTTGTATATTATCTCCCAAATCTCTGTGAATGGAGCCACGGATCATGTGATGGAGTTTACTGGCCCTATTGTGGATGCCATGTCGATGGAAAGTCGTATGACGCTCTCTAATATGGCAATTGAAGCCGGGGGAACCAGTGGGATCTGTTATCCTGATATGACGACGGTGGAGTATCTCTGGAAGTTTATCAAGGATGAGTACCCATCCAAAGAGGCGGCCCTTGAAGATTTTCAAAAGTGGGTTTCTGATCCTGATGCTCATTATGAAAAGGTGCTTGAATATGATCTCTCATCTCTTGAACCTATGGTCACCTACGGATACAAGCCGGATCAGGTAAAACCTGTGAGGGAAATGGAGGGGACACCTATTGACCAGGTGTATATTGGGAGTTGTACCAATGGGAGGCTTGAAGACTTGCGTATTGCGGCTGAGGTCTTGAAAGGGAAAAAGATTGCCCCTCATGTGAGAGGAATTCTCTCTCCAGCGACTCCAGATATTTACTTCAAGGCGATGGAAGAGGGTATATTGAAGATTTTTTATGAGGCTGGATTTTCGATCACCAATCCTACCTGTGGAGCGTGTTTGGGTATGTCCAATGGGGTATTGGCTGAGGGAGAAGTGTGTGCTGCCACGACGAACCGAAACTTTTATGGGCGTATGGGGAAGGGCGGTATGGTTCACCTGATGAGTCCGGCAACTGCGGCGGCATCAGCTATCGCAGGGAAGATTGTCAATTCACCCCTCTATTGTGGAAAATAAGGAGGAAGACTATGCGAAGGTTTGAAGGAGAAGTACTTTTTCTTGATAGAAGTGATATAAATACGGATGAAATTATTCCTGCAAAATATCTCACGGAGATAACGAAAGAGGCGTTGAAGCCTTATTGTCTTGAGGATTTGAAGTTGGAGGGTTTTGAGGCAAGACGAGACCTGCCGGGAAAGTCCGTGATTGTTACCCGGGCAAATTTTGGGTGTGGTTCTTCTCGTGAACATGCCCCATGGGCGTTGGAGGTGAATGGGATTTATACGGTGATTGCAGAAAACTTTGCTCGTATCTTTCGTCAGAATATGTTTAACGGTGGAATGCTTGCTATTGAACTTTCTCGGGAGACAATTGACGAGATCTTTCGTGAGTTTGCTGGCAAAAAAACGTATGCCAGGATTTCGGTGGACCCGGCTGAGATTGTTTTCGAAACAGAGGGCAAGAGGAAAATCTATCCCTATACGATTGGTGGGTTTGAAAAAGCCCTTATTGAGGCCGGTGGGTGGGTAGGATACGCGGAAAAGCACTATTAAAAATATGTGAGTACTCACCTGTTTATGATTTTTGTCTTGTGGTGGGTTATTTTTTGTTGATATTAGCCCCCACCTGTGATGGTGGGGGTGTTTTGTGTGGGAGATGCCCACGCAATGTTTTGGTGTGGAGTGAGTGGCTTTTGACTTCTTCTTCCCCTTTCAGCCTGGTAGGCTATGGTAGAATAAATGGCGGAGAAATAGCCTCTGGGGGATGGTGCTTACCACCGCGCTGTCTTTCCCAAGGCTGCCAGACCATTTACGCTGAGGACTACGAGAAGTTTATGGAATTGTTTACGTATGATACGGTGAGGTAACAGGGGAGATTATCTATGGATAGAGATATAATCTTATAGGGTATTACTTTTTACTTACGCAATAATAGGAGGAAGGAGAGGGTACTTGGGATTCTGATTGGTGGGCCGGAGAGGAGGAAGGGGTATTTTTTTGAGTGGATGATTGGGCCTTCATGTATTACATTCGAGAGGACAGGGGAGGATGGTGGGAAGCTTTTTATAGGGCGTGTCTTGATGTTGATGGCAAGATTTTGACGGACTTTGAGAAGTTGAGGGAGATGAATGGGGCATTGATAACAAATATAAGAGGGGAGTGGAGGTTTGATGAGGAGGGTGTTTTTTGGATGAGGGTGAAGGGGGGGAACTGGAAGGCGACGGATGTGGAACCGATAGTCCGGAATCGTCTTGGGGAGGAAAGGATCATCTACTTTGCTGGGAGCGACATTGAGACGTCATATTTCAACTGGAGTGGTCCTGACGCTGGAGAGATACCATAGTGACATTGTCCCTGTGGTCAGGGGAGAGTGCGTGTTTTCCATGCCAGGGAAAAGACCTTTTTGGGGAGATGGCCCAACGCAGAGAAAAGCCTCTTTCACTTTTCTTGGGAAGAAGACGCAAGGAAAATGATGCGCTTTGTCTGGGCAAGGGGGTATCTTTTAAAACCTTTTTGAAATCACAAGCTTTGTGTGAGAAGTTTTTTCTCTCTCTATGAGTAAGGAAGCCCCCTGAGAAGAAAAGCATTTCTAAAATTGCGCTTTTCTCTTTTTTTCCTTATAATAAATTCTCAAAAACCTGTGAAAGAGGCGAAATATGAAGGAGAAACTTCGGGTTGGTGTTATAGGGGCTACAGGGATGGTAGGGCAGCGTTTTGTCTCTCTTTTAGAGCATCATCCCTGGTTTGAGGTAGTGTTGGTGGCAGCAAGTAGCCATTCTGCTGGCAAGACGTATGAAGAGGCTGTCCTTAATCGATGGGCTCTCCCCACCCCTCTTCCTTCTCGGGTGAAAAATCTTCTTGTTTATGATGCTAACAAGATAGAGGCCATTGCGGGGGAGGTGGATTTTGTTTTTTGTGCAGTGGATATGCCCAAAGAGGATACCATTATCCTGGAGGAGGCTTATGCCAGAAGAGAGGTTCCTGTTGTTTCTAACAATTCCGCCAATCGTATGACCCCCGATGTTCCTATGATTATGCCGGAAGTCAATGGCCATCATGCCGAAATTATTCCCATACAGAGAAAACGTCTGGGGACGAGACATGGGTTTATTGCAGTGAAGCCCAACTGCTCTCTCCAAAGTTATGTGCCTGCGATTCATCCTCTCCTTGATTTTGGACCCACAGAGATGGTGGTGTGTACTTATCAGGCCATCTCTGGGGCAGGCAAAACCTTTGAAAGTTGGCCAGAAATGGTGGACAATGTTATCCCTTTTATCAAAGGGGAAGAAGAAAAAAGTGAAAAAGAACCCCTCAAAATCTGGGGGAGCCTCGACCATGACCATATTGAGAATGCGTCACGGCCTGTGATCAGTGCCCAGTGTCTTCGTGTGGCGGCAAGTGATGGGCACATGGCAGCGGTTTCTGTACGTTTTGAAAAGAAACCTTCAAAGGAAGAGATCCTCCATCGGTGGAAAACCTGGATGCCTCGTCCTCAAGAACTCAATCTTCCTTCAGCCCCAAAACCTTTCCTCACGTATTTTGAGGAGGAGAATAGGCCACAGACCAAACTTGATCGGGATATAGGAAATGGTATGGGAATAGCCCTTGGAAGGCTTCGTGAAGATCATCTTTTTGATTACAAATTTGTGTGTCTTTCCCATAACACGATCCGTGGAGCTGCCGGAGGGGCTATCCTTACGGCCGAGCTTCTGTGTGCGGATGGTTATATTTATCGAAAATAGTTTGTGTTGCTAGGCGTGTGGCATTTTGAGATTCTTTTGATGTCCAGAAGGAGGGACACAGAAAGATTATGTACCAAAAGCTAAAAGGCACATATGATGTTCTCCCCCATGAGAGTGATTTTTTTCGTTGGATAGGAAATGAGATTGACCATGTTGCTCGTCTCTATGGATACAAGGAGATCCAGTTTCCCATCATTGAATATGCCAACCTTTTTCAGCGAGGTGTTGGAGAGAGTTCAGATATTGTAGTGAAAAAAGAAATGTATGTCTTTGAAGACAGGGGCAACCGTTTGGTAGCCCTTCGTCCTGAGGGGACAGCAGGGGCTGTACGTCTTTATATCGAAAACACCCTTCACATGTATGGGTATACTCAGAGGCTCTTCTATGCGGGGCCTATGTTTCGAGCTGAAAATCCTCAGGCAGGTCGATATCGACAATTTACCCAGTTTGGGTTTGAGTTGATAGGAGATGCTTCTCCAGAAGCGGATGTAGAGCTTATCCTTATCAATCATGAACTTGTGAAGCGTTTGGGTATCACAGATGTGACGTTGTACATCAATTCCATCGGGTGTCGAGAGTGTCGCCCAGCCTATCAACAAAAACTCACAGCGTATCTTGGAGAGCACAAACAAGAACTCTGTGAGGACTGTCAAACACGGCTTTCTTTGAATCCTTTGCGTGTCCTTGATTGCAAGAAAACCTCGTGTCAAGCTGTGGTGCGTCAGGCACCTCTCCAGTACCAACATCTCTGTGAACCGTGCTCCACGCATTTTGAAACGGTGAAAAATTCTCTCTCCTCGCTCGAAGTCACATTTCTCATTGATCCTTATCTTGTTCGTGGACTTGACTATTATAACCGTACGGTCTTTGAGTTCAAGAGTGCTTCTCTGGGAGCCCAAAGTACCTTCTCTGCTGGGGGGAGGTATGATTATTTGGTGCGAGATCTTGGGGGAATGGATACGCCTGCGAGTGGTTTTGCAATGGGAATGGAACGATTGGCTATGGTGGTTGAGGCCTCCACAGGGAAAAAACGCACCCAGTACTATCATCCTCCTTTTGTGTACGTGGCCGGTGTGGGGGAAAACCTTTCGTTGGCTGTTTGGCAAGCTCTGAGGCTCTTGCGAGAAGAGGGGTTTTCGGCAACGACAGAGTTTCGGTATACCCAGCTCAAGAAACATCTCAAGGCTGCTGATAGGCTTGGGGCACCTTATGCCCTTCTTTTGGGGGAGGATGAGATCCAGAAAGGGAAATGGACGCTACGCAATCTTCAGACAGGAGAACAGTTTCAAGAGATCCCTGCTGAGATTGTGGCTTTTCTTCGTGCGAAGAAATAGAGTTAGAGACGATACACATAAGGTCCCGGAAGAAGAAGATCTTGAAGCCCTTCTTTGAGGAGAAAAGCCACCACTTTTTGCATGGGCGCTCCAACAATCACATCAAAGCTTCCCTTTTCAATATGGATGAACTGATCATCGTTTTGGATGGCATACCCCCCAGCAAATTTGGTGACAGGATGGGTGGCGACATAGGTTTCAATAAAAGTGTGGGAGAGAGGGGCAAAAAGAAGGGTGGTTTCCTCGGATCCACTCTCGAAAATGTTTTTTTGTCGGTGAAAAAAGGCGTATCCTGAAATCACAGATTGGCGTTTTCCTGAAAGAAAACGAAGAAAGGCTTTGGCTTCTTCTTTATCGTGGGGTTTGCCAATGACTCTTCCTTCACAGAAAACAATCGTGTCAAAGGCAAGGACATAATCATCGGGAAAACGGCTGGACACTTCACTTCCCTTGGCTTCGGCGAGGATTCTTGGAAGTTCTCGGGGATCAGGGTGAAAAAATTGTTTTTCATCTACATGAGATACCTCTATGAGAAACTCTCGCAGTGTCTGTTCAAAGAGCATCTTTCTTCCCAAGGAAGCACTGGCAAGGATCACTCGGTTACTCATTGTCACCTCTTTTTAGAACTTCAATGAAGGCCTCTTGGGGGATGTCAACGTTGCCGATAGTTCGCATACGTTTTTTGCCTTCTTTTTGTTTTTCAAGGAGTTTGCGTTTTCTTGTGATGTCTCCCCCATAACACTTGGCAAGCACGTCTTTTCTGAGTGCCTTGATGGTTTCGCGGGCGATGATTTTGCTTCCAATCGCTGCTTGGATGGGGATCACAAAAAGATGTTGTGGGATCAGATCCCGGAGTCGTGTAACCACAGAGCGTCCGCGTTCGTAGGCACTATCCTTGTGGACCATTTGGGCAAGGGCATCTACAACCTTGCCGTTGACAAGTATATCCAGTTTGATAATCTCGCTTGGGCGAAACTCCAAAAACTCATAGTCAAACGAGGCATATCCGCGTGAAAAGGACTTCAGTTTGTCATAGAAATCATAAATAATCTCGGCAAGGGGAAGCTCAGCAATGATCTCTACTCTTCCAGAGTCAATGTAAATCATGTTTCGCTGGATACCTCGTCTATCCTGGATGAGTTGGAGGATGGCCCCAAGATACTCATTAGGGACGATGATGTGGGAGAGGACGAAGGGTTCCTCAATCTGGCGAATTTTGCTTTGTTCTGGGAGTTCTGTAGCGGATTCAATCATCATCACAGAACCATCAGAGAGGGTGATACGGTATTCCACAGAAGGGATTGTTGTAATAATGGCAAGGTCAAACTCTTTGTCAAGGCGTTCCTGGACAATTTGGAGGTGGAGAAGCCCAAGAAATCCACATTTGAATCCCATGCCAAGGGCGGCAGAGTTCCATTTTTCAAAGGTCAGGGCAGCGTCGTTGAGTTTCAGTTTCAAGAGGGCCTCATGAAGATCCTCAAAATCCTCCCCTTCTGCGGGAAAAAGTCCAGCAAACACGTAGGGCTTCACCTCTTTGTAGCCGGGGAGGGGTTCTTGGCAAGGACGATCAGTGTGGGTAATGGTATCTCCTACCCCAAAGTCTGAGATGGATTTGATAGCTGCTGTGAGATACCCCACTTCTCCCGCCCGTAGTTCGGATTGAGGGAGAAGTTTGATCTGGGTGTAACCAACCTCTTCCACTTGATAGTTTTTCTGTGAAAGCATAAACGTGATAGCATCTGTTTTTTTGACACGCCCTTCAAAAACCCTTACCTTGGCTACCACTCCAAGGTAACTATCATAGTAGGAGTCAAACACGAGGGCTTTGAGGGGGGCGTCACTATTGCCTTGGGGAGGGGGAATACGTGTAACAATAGCCTCAAGGACACTTTCAATGCCAAGCCCTGTTTTGGCACTGATCAGGAGGGCCTCTTCAGGATCAAGGCCAAGGTCTTTGTCTATTTGTTCTTTGACCATTTCAATGTGAGCACTGGGAAGATCGATTTTGTTGATCACGGGAATGATAGTGAGGTTTTCTTCAAGCGCAAGATAGAAATTAGAGAGCGTCTGGGCCTGGATACCTTGGGAGGCATCGATCACCAGCAATACCCCTTCGCAGGCTCTCAGGCTTCGAGAAACCTCATAATTAAAATCCACGTGGCCTGGGGTATCAATAAAATTGAGCTGGTAGGTCTGCCCATCTTTTGCCTTATAGAAACCTGTTACCGTGTGGGCTTTGACGGTGATACCGTGTTCCTTTTCCACTTCCATGGAGTCAAGGACTTGTTCACCACTTTTATCTTTGAGGAGTCCCATAGCTTCAAGGAGGCGATCCGAGAGAGTGGATTTCCCGTGATCAATATGGGCAATGATAGAAAAATTTCGGATAAATTGTTGGTAACTCATGGAGGCTACTCCTCATGGATAGTTTTGACCCATTCTTTTGGGTGTGGATCAGCAAAAAAGGCACTTCCAATCACTAAAAAATCAGCCCCGGCCTCAAGGACTTTGTGGTAGGTTTCTCGATTGATACCACCATCCACCTGAAGCCGAATGGGTCGATTTTGAATCATGGTTCGTATGGCTTGAATTTTTGGCAAAATCTCTGGTCGAAACTTTTGTCCAGAGAAGCCGGGTTCTACTGTCATGACAAGGATGAGGTCAATTTTTTCCATATAGGGAGAAAGAATCTCTGGAGGGGTACTCGGCTTGAGAGACAACCCGGCCTTTTTTCCGTGGGCCTTGATGGCGTCTAACAGTTCTTCATGGTGGGGAGCGAGGCTCTCCACGTGAAGGGTGATGTACTCCACCGGTAGCGAAAGGTATTCTTCAATTCCTCGGTGGAGGTCGATCATGAGATGCACATCGGCAGGAAGTTGTGTCTTTGCACAAAGATCAGCGATAACTTTTGGCCCAAAAGAGATGTTTGGGACAAAATGGTTATCCATCACGTCGTAATGGATACCATCCACGCCAGCCTCTTGGCAGAGAGTGAGAGCCTCGGCAAGGTGAAAAAAATCAGCAGCGAAGATAGAGGGAGAAATCCATTTACGGGGCATAGGTTTCTTCCCTCACGAGCGAATTGTTCACAAACACCTGAACAGTAGCGCTTCCCAATGCCTTGAAGGGGATCACAATGAGTTGCCCTTGGGGGACGCTACTATTAAAGAGTTGTATAGGTCGAGAGTTTTCGTCAACCATGACAACGAGCACATTGACTTCTGCGGTGTCAGACTCATTCATGGAGCGGATGGTATGGGTGAAGAGATAGTAACGGTATTGAGTAGCAGAGGGAATACGGGCATATATCCCGACCTCAAGAGCAATATCGGTATTTTTTGGAACAATGGTGTTGGCTTCAAGGGATTGAGCCATGACTATCCCCTCTTTGGTCTCATCATCCGTGAGAAAAGGCAAAAGTTTTACCGACAGTCCTGCACTGATGGCATCCTTTGCTGCGGTGTCGATGCTTTTGCCGAGCAGAGATGGTACCCGAGCCTCTGTAGATTTGAGGTCAGAGTTTACCACAAGCAACAGTTTTTCACTTCTATCGACCACAAGGTTTTCCTTTTTGTCCTGGCTTACGACGGTATTGAGGGCGTATTCATCTGATTGGATAACGGTAATGTCGTAGGGAATATTCATTTGTCGAAGGATATTTTCTGCCTCTTCTCTTGTTTTGCCAATAAGGTAAGGGACAGTGTACGTGTCTTTTCCCATACTGACCAAGATCTTGACAGTCCGTCCTTGTCTCACGGTTATCCCAGATTTAGGAAATTGGTCAATCACAATGTACCTTGGGACAGAGGGCTCAAACTTGGTTTCAATATCAATGGCCAGACCTCGTTCTTGAAGGATACGAACAGCCTCAAAGAGTTCGAGGGATTTGACCAATGGTACCTTGGTTTTGGGAGCCGAAATACGGTGAATAGAGAGAATGATTCCTATGACAAAGAGAGCCACAATACCACTAAGAAGGGTAAAAAAGACCATCTTGCGAAAGATGCGTCGGTAGATGTCTACATCTTGGGCGGAAAAATACCTCACCCATTTGTCCTCGAGTTTCTCGAACCAGAGTCGGATTTTGTGTTTCCAATCGTGCATTGCCTACTCCTTGTCTAAAATGGTTTTCCGACACAAGGTCGGTAGCCGTTTATAAAACCTCTATGATCTATCTCTTTTTTTCCTGCGGGTTTGAGTTTCAAGAGACGGAGCGAGTGTTGTTTGCAGGCCACAATGAGGGCATGTTTATCAGCCTGGAGAATGGTGCCAGGTTTTCCTTGTTGGCTGTCTTTCTCAATTGCTGTAAAATGCACGGAGAGGGGATGTTTCCCCTGATGGTAGGTGGCAAAGATTCCAGGCCAGGGTTGGTACGCCCGATACCGTCTCTCTATCTCTTCAGCAGAAAGGGTGGTGAAATCCACATGCCCATCCTCACGTGTAATAATAGGGGCATAGGTGGCGTGGTTATGGTCTTGAGGGATACGAGAGGCTTTTCCTTCTTGAATAGCAAGGATGGCTTCTCTCAAAAGTTTTGCTCCATCAATGGCCAGTGTATGGGCAAGGGAGGGATAGGTGTCATGAGGATCAATAGGAACATGGGATTGGAGAATGATGTCCCCACAGTCAAGAGATTCGCTCAGGTACTGGATGGTGTTACCTGTCTCTGTGTCACCGTTGAGAAGGGCTGCCTGGATAGGAGATGCTCCTCGATATTTGGGGAGAAGAGAGGCATGGAGATTGATGGATCCTTTAGGTGGGATAATGAGCACCTCTGGAGGGAGAATTCTTCCGTAGGAGACAACCACGAAAAGGTCTGCCTCAAGACTACGAAGAGTGTGGAGAAAGACTTCATCTTTGAGTTTTGTTGGTTGAAGGCAACACATGTGATGGCTTTCGGCCCAAATCTTGACAGGCGTTTTGTGGAGCTCGTGCATACCCCGGCCATAGGGTTTGTCAGGGTTGGTTACCACTCCACAAACCCATCCTTCCTGAGCAAGAGTTTCCAGTGCAGGTAGAGAAAAATCAGAACTCCCCCAAAAGACAATCCTCATAGGGCCACATGTCCTAGTTTTTTTCTGTTTTCTTCAATTAAAGCGGTTATCTTCTCGGCATTTTTCGTTTTGTCTTCTTCAGAAAGATAGTCGATAAAGAGTTTTCCATTGAGATGATCGATTTCGTGTTGCAATACTCGAGCAAGGATATCCTCAGCTTCAATGAGGATGCTTTTGCCGGTGAGGGTTTTGGCCTTGACGCGAACAGAAGAAGGACGATACACCGTCCCCCATACATCTGGTACAGAAAGGCACCCTTCTTCGTAGGGAACCATGTCTTTTGAAGAAAAAATAATCTCAGGATTGAGGAGAGCCATTTTGGTGGTTTGACCAGACTTCGACAGATCGATGAGAACAATCCTCTCAGAAATCCCCACCTGAGGGGCAGCGAGTCCAATCCCTTCTTCTTCGAGGAGGGCATCCATCATGTCGCGAATGATCGAATGAATCCTTTCATCGACTTTGCCAACAGGTTTGGCTACTTCTCTCAGGATGGGATGTCCATACGTGATAACTTCAAGCTTTGCCATAAAAAACCTCTTTAGAATATTGTAAGGCAAAATCAGAAGAAAGTAAAATTTGTCCCCCTTTTGAGAAAAACCTCTTGAGAGAAACCAGACTCTTCGGAGAGAGGCTTCTTCAAAAAGAAAACCCTTTTCCCCTCTTCTTATCTAAATCCAAAATTATAACTTGTTTTATTTTCATGAGATATATATTTTTTTGAAGAGCATGGAGAAAAAAGCAGTTTTTCACTTAAAAGAAGGGTTTGGTAGAGGTGTGAGGTTTTTCAAAACAGGAAAACAGAAGAGGCTCACAGAGAATCTTTTCTTTGAAAAAGAGAGTGGTGGGGGATACGTGCTTCTCTGAACGAAAAAAGAGAGAGGCCCCGCCGGGGGTAGACGGAGCCTCTATATATTTAAGGGGGCATCTATATTATAGCAAATTTTGTGCCAAAAATCAAGTATATTTTTTTATTTTTATAAGTGATTTGAATGTAAAGAAATAGAAAAAAGAATCTTTTTTCTCATTTGAGCACGAAAATAGGAAAAATGCACAATATTGCACTCGTATAATATGCAAAAATGTGCATTATGCATTATGCAGATTTTTTTCGATGAGGACGATGATGCTTCTTGGGGCGGCTGTGATGAGTGGTTCTTCTACATGGGGGCGGTGGGGGGATTCAAAGAAGCCTGGAGACATATCAGTATTGATCATGAGTTCCCATTGGCATCCCTGTGAGGGTTCTGGGATGTGAAAGGTGAGATTTTCCCAGTAGGCATTGAGAATACAGTAGAGATTGGGGGCACTAATTTCTGTGTAGGGGTTATCCCAGCGATTTCCCCGAAGGAGAAAAGCAATACTTCGAGAATAGTGGCTCCAATCCGGCTCAAAAAGTTCTACTCCATGCCAGAAAATATCCCCATCCTTCTCTTCATCCCCAGGGACAAAAAAGGTCTCTCGTTTGAAGGGGAGATAAGACTTCCTGAAATGGATGAGAAAGCGGACAAACTCGTAAAATTCCCGGTTTTTTTCTAGCAGACTCCAATCAAGCCAGTTGTACTCATTGTCTTGACAGTAGGTGTTGTTGTTTCCCCTTTTGGAAAAACCAAACTCGTCCCCGGCATGTATCATTGGGGTTCCCTGGGAGAGCATGAGGATGGTCATGAGGTTTTTCATCTGTTTTTGGCGGAGGTGGAGGATAGAGGGGTCCTGGGTTTCTCCCTCTATGCCACAATTCCAGCTGAGGTTATGGTTATCCCCATCTTGGTTATTCTCTCCATTTGCCTCGTTATGTTTGGTGTTATAACTTACGAGATCAGCGAGGGTGAAGCCGTCATGAGAAGTGATGAAGTTGATGGAGTGTTGGGGTTTGCGGTTGGTCTGGAAAAAGATGTCATAACTTCCACATATGCGTTTGGCAAGTTCTGGGACCTTGCCCTCGTCACTTCGGACAAAAGAGCGTACATCATCCCTGAAACGCCCGTTCCATTCTGACCATCCGGGGGGGAAGTTTCCGACGGCGTAGAGACCACTGGCGTCCCATCCCTCGGCAATGATCTTGGAACGAGAGAGGATGGGGTCCTGACTGATTTCTCCGAGAATGGAATAGTCGGGGATCCAGTTTCCTGACATGTCCCGGCCAAGAATAGCGGCAAGATCAAAACGAAATCCGTCCACATGCATATCAATCACCCAGTACCGAAGACTATCAAGGATGAGGCGTTTGACGACGGGGTGATTGCAGTTCATCGTATTGCCACAACCAGAATAATTTTTGTAGTAGCGTCCATTCTCAAGCATGTAATAGATGCTGTTGTCGATGCCACGAAAACTTACCGTAGGACCTAGTTCGTTTCCTTCAGCGGTATGGTTGTACACCACATCGAGAATCACCTCAATCCCGGCTCTGTGAAAGGCTTTAACCATGGTTTTGAATTCTCGTACAGCTTTGAGCCCATCCTCTTCTGTAGCATACCAGTTAGCTGGAGCAAAAAAGCCAAGGGTTGAGTATCCCCAGAAATTCTTGAGCCGTTCTCCTGTGAAGGGATTGGTGTGGATGTTTTCATAGGGATTGAAGGCATGGATGGGGAGGAGTTCTACCGTGGTGATCCCAAGCTCCTTGAGGTAGGGAATCTTTTCAATGAGTCCCACGTAGGTTCCCGGATATTTTACTCCAGCCGTGGGATGTTTGGTGTATCCTCGCACATGAAGTTCATAGATGATAGTGTCCTTGAGGGGGATATGAAGGGGTTTGTCTCCTTCCCAATCAAACTCTGTATCACTGACTACCTGTGATTTGGAGAGGGTATGAAAATTGGGGATGGGGCTGAAAGAGAGATCCCCAAAGGGGGAATAGATGTCATACCCATAAGAGGCAGGATCTTCCCATTGATAGTAGCCTGTGATTGCTTTGGCATAGGGATCTAGCAAGAGCTTGTTTCTATTGAAACGGTGACCTTTTTTCTCCGGCCAGTAGGGGCCGTCCATCACATATCCATAACACTGGCCTTCTGTGATCCCATGGATAAAAATATGCCAGATATCTCCAGTACGGTGCTTCTCTGGGTGAAGCTGGATGACATAATGGGGTTCCTTGTCTCTGTAATCATCAAAAAGCAAAAGAAAAACACGCGTGGCATGACGAGAAAAGATAGCAAAATTGCATCCTGCATGGGTGAGGGTAGCCCCAAGAAGGTAGGGGCTTCCTGGTTCTATATGGAGAGAACCTCGTTTCTCCTCAAGCTGCATACGCTACCTCGTTTGTGTTGTTCTGGTAAAGACAAGCACGATGGCGCATCCTATACCAATTATGATCCCTGTCCACGCTATGATCTGCGGGAGGAGGGGGGCTTGATACAAGAGGGTGAGAGTATGTTTTCCAGCGGGGATAAAAACCGCCATTTGTGCGATATTGGCCTTGAGGATGGGAACGTTTTTCCCATTGAGACGGGCTTGCCAATGGGGATGATAACGGCTTGTTATGAGCACATACCCATCAGAGGGGGTTTCTACAGTGGTCACAAGGAGAGAGGGACGATAAGTTTCAATATGGAGGGAGACGGGGAGGGTTTCTTTTGTGGTGAGATTTTGTCCCTTCTCGACAATGATGGTCTCAGTCCTTGGCCATGTAGGGCGAGAGAAAAGAGCAAAAGCCTCGTCTTCATTGGTAACGGAGACAGCGTTACCAAACCAGGCTACACGAGGAAGTGTTCCCTGGATAGTATAGACCGCATGGGCTTGGCCTGATTTGTCTCTCCATATTCCCGCGAGGGGATAATTGGTGTTGGTAACCATGGCATCCAGGATGAGGTAAGCGACGTTAGCCATCCTGAAGATAGGCAAGTTTGCCGCAAGGACATCGTCGATATGCTTGGGTTGAGTGATTCCCGTTGAGGCATAGTTGGCGAGCATAAATTTCTGAAGTCCAGTGTCGACACTAGATTCGGCAGGAATATCAAAAGCCTCTATTCCATGGTAAAGAAAGTCATACGTGAGATAAGCCTGTCTCATACTACACACAGGGATGGGGGAGATTCTTTCTTGTTGAGAAAGAAACAAAGAAGTGGCTACCCGGAAAGGTGTGGGGTGTTTTTTCAGATTGGCAATCAGTTCATCCTGGCGGTAGAAGCTTGGTCCTTCTTTGACAAAAGCACGATCAAAGTAGTATCCATTGACTGTGAGGGTATCAAAAAGCATAGCCCCCAGCACCACCCCAAAGGCAATCCTGTGAGCAAGACGTTTTTGTTTCTCTTCGAGTGTTTTGCTTGAGAGCGAGAGAAAAACGAGGCCACTTGAAGCGACAAGCACAAGAGAAAATCCCATCATACGCAAAAGGGCCCATCCTCGATTTTCCGTGGCCATGGCGGCATATCCCTTGAGAAGAGGATAGAGGGTTTGAGTGAGATTGTCAGCACTGAGAAGATGGTAAAACATCCACAGAAGACTCACGGAAAGGAGGGCAAGAGAGGCTTTGACAAGCGTTTTCCAGAGGGAGAGGTCTTTGTCGTTGACTGCCTTGAAAAGTCTTTCGATGGCGTAAGAGGACAAAAGGACAAGTCCCAGTCCTGGGATAATGAGCCACTTGAGAGGAACACGAAAGGAGGACATGAGAGGGAGATGATAGAAGAGCCAATAGAGGGGTTTTCCTGGCCAGAATTTGCCAAAAGCCAAAAGAAGCCCTACGAGCGTCCATATCCCCCAAAAAAGAAGCCACCGTTTCTCTTCTTTAGGGGTGTCCTTTCGAAAAAGAAAAACACCCCCAACGATCCCTAGTACCACAAGGAAAAACCCTAACGAGTCGCTGTTGCCATTGAATTCTTTGCTACCCCAGTAGGGAGCCGAGGGATCACCGGAGAGTTTTCCATGATACCCAAAAGCAAGGCTATCAATAAGCTCTCGTGGGTCCTGAGAAAATTGTGTGGCAAATTCCCATCCACCTATGCCTGTGGAGGTCTGGGAGAGGTTTTTTCGCCCTTCGAGAAGAGAGAGCCATCCCCCGAAAGTTACACTCACCACCGCAAAAAGAAAGACACTAACGACAATGGAGCGCATGATAAACCCACCAAGCGAGGAGAGAATGGGACGATCCTGTTTTTTCTCCCACCAGATGAGAAGAACCATGGTAGCAGCGACAAGGGAGAGGTAAAACCCTCTCTGGATGTCGGCATTCATGAGGATGCCCCAGAGAATACCACTGACCCCAGCCCACGGTATCCAGTGCCAAGTAGAAGAGCGAAAGGTTTGGGTGAGAGCCCAGAGAAGCCAGGGAAGCCATGCGAGGGCCTCAAAGACAAGGATATGTCCCCCAAAGACCAGAGAAACCCAGTGAGGCATCAACCCATAACTGAGAGCCCCAAATAACGAAGCCCAGGGATTTCTTCCCAGGCGACGAAGCCATACCCACATTCCTGTTATAGCCAAAAGAAGCATCATGGGATAATAGATGTTCTGAAACCACATAGCAGGGAATACTCGAAGGGCAAGATGATACAGGTAAGGTGGGAGGTCCGTACTTCCACTTCCCATCCAATAAAAATGATGCCACTGACCGGCAGAGGTTTGGATACTCTCCTGAATAGCTTTGATGATACCGATTGACCCATCAATGCCTTGAAGAGGATACCCGAAAAACGTTGGCCAGAATAAGACACCAATGGCAAACAAACTTATGCCAAAGAGGATAAGGACAGGGGTTTTCTTCTGCATCGGAAACTCCTTCTATTTTACGAGGCTGATAGATTATACATGGAGAGAGGGAAGATTTCAAGAAAAAGGTCTTTCTCTTGCTCATCCAATCAATCGTGTGTTGCTTCTTGAAAACCTTCTCAAGCGCTGGTTTGGGTGGTTGGAATGTGAGGGAGGTTTTCTTTTCTGTTTCACAGCAACCTCATTGGGAGAATGTGAGGCGGAGAGAAACTCTCTCTTGCGAGATCTGAGGCTTTGCTTTATCATAAACTATTCTAAAAAAGGAGCTATGAGTGGTGCAGGGGTGGTTAGGAGTATTCAATTTCTTGGGAAGTTTAGGAATTTTTCTTTTTGGTATTCGGATTATGAGTGAGGCTATTCAAAGGGCGGGGAGTGATAGGATCAAAAGTATTCTTGGGTTTTTTACGCGCCGTCCTGTGGGAGGTGTTTTGGTAGGGCTTGTTATCACGGGGCTTATTCAGTCTTCATCAGCGACGACGGTGATGGTTGTCACTCTGGTTCATGCCCAGCTTATGAATCTGACACAGGCTATTAGTGTCATTATGGGGGCCAATATTGGCACCACGCTTACAGCGTGGATTGTTTCTTTTTTTGGGTTCAAGTTTGATATTGGGCTACTTACCATGCCAGCTATTGCTGTAGGGTTTCCCTTTGCCTTTAGTAGTCGAGAGAGACTGCGTAATCTGGGAGAGTTTCTGGTAGGTTTTGGGTTGCTTTTTTTTGGCTTGGGGCTTCTGAAAAACGCCGTCCCTGATCTCAAAAATCATGTTGAAGTGTTGAGTTTCATCCAGAAACTCTCAGGTTTTGGTTTTGGATCAGTAGTTCTGGCTGTGGTTATAGGTACGTTTCTTACTATTCTCATCCAATCTTCGAGTGCTGCGATGACTATCACGATTGCATTGGCGTACAAGGGCTGGATTCCACCAGACATAGCGTTTGGTTTTGTCTTGGGGGAGAATATTGGAACTACGATTACCGCGTATCTTGCTTCATTGAATCTCACGCTTAGTGCGAAACGGGCGGCAAGGGCTCATATGCTTTTTAATCTGATAGGGGTGGCGTGGATGCTTGTGGTGTTTTCACCGTTTTTGAAGGTAGTGGATTTTCTTATTCCTGGAGATATTCATGATCCGGTTCACCTTCCTTTCCATCTTTCGGCTTTTCATTCTCTTTTTAATATCTGCAATACTCTTCTTCTTATCTGGTTTATTCCTCAACTGGCGGCTATTGTCAGTTGGTGGGTGAAACCTAAGAAACTTACCGATGAGACCTATGAGATCAAACCTATCCGCGTAGGCATGCCAGATTTTGCGGAGGCCAATATTAGTATGGCGAAGCGAGAGATTGGCCAGATGATTGGGATGACGTATGAGATGGCCCTTCAGTTTTTACGGGTGGTGAAAGAGGATCTAAGAACAATTGAAGAAGTAGAGATTCATATTCAGGAACAGGATGGTTATATTGAACAAATGCGGGCAACGCTTTCTCGTTTTCTTGCGGAGTGTCGTACCACTCTTGTTACAGAGAAGCAGAGCTATGAAATCAATGCCTATCTTATTCTTATCGGAGAGATTCGTAGCATCAGTACGAGTATCAGTATGCTTTTTTCTTTGTTGAAAAAGAAGAAAAAAAAGAGACTGAAATTCCACAAAAATGGGATGGAGGAGATTATTCAATATACGTATGAGGTTTTGGATTTTCTTAAATATAATGTGGACTATCTCCAAGAGAGGCTTCAAGATCACAGTATTGAACTTGCCCAGAAAATGGAAAAGGCTATCAATTCTAAACGCAATCGTTTGCGCAAGCTTGTAGAAAACAAGCTCATCAAGGGAGCTGATATTGAGGGAGAGATTATCTATATGGAGATGGTGAAACATCTTGAACATATTGGGGATTTTTGTTATACGATAGCAAACTATCTGGAGGATGTGGCATAGATCATGGTGTATCGCCAGTTAGGGAAAGGGGGGCCTGTTGTCTCTGTGTTGGGGTATGGGGGGTGGGCTTTGGGAGAGGAGGGATGGCCTGATGTAGAGAGGGGGGAGGCGCTTCGCTCTCTTGAGGTGGCGTTTGAGTGTGGGGTTACGCTGTATGATACCGCGCCTTTTTATGGCAAGGGAATCTCAGAGAAACATATTGGAGAGGTACTTGCTTCTGTTCGACGGGAGATTGTGCTTGCTACCAAGTGTGGTATCCAGTGGGATGAACGTCATGTCTGGCTTTCTCTTTCGCGTGAGGATATTCTTCGGGAGGTGGAGGCAAGTCTTCGCCGTTTAAGAACCGACTACATAGATCTGTATCAAGTCCATTGGTATGATCAGAAGACGTCTGTTTGGGAGGTATGTGAGACCTTGAGGGAACTTCAGCGACAGGGAGTTATCCGGTATATTGGAGTGTGTAATTTTTCTGCTTCTTTGCTTGCCAAGGCGGTACAGTGGATGGAGGTGGTAAGTCTGCAAGCAGAATACAATCTTCTCCATCCTGAGCCAGAAAAAGAACTTTTGCCTTTTTGTCAGCGTTATCAGATAGGGTTTATAGCCTATAGCCCACTTGCCCAAGGATTTTTGGCTGGACGACCCTTTGACCCCTTGTCTCAGCAAAAGGATGTACGAAAACACCATCCTCTCTTTAAAACAGGGAAATGGCGAGAAGTTCAGAGCTCTGTGGAGGAGGCGTTTCGTTTTGTGTTGGGCCAAAAAGGAGTGAGTGCCTGTGTGGTAAGCATGACAAAACCCCATCATGTTCGTCAGAATGTGGCTATTGTTGAGAAGCTTTTTCTCTCTCGAGAGGAGAAATCATCTTAGGAAGAAGCGAGGGATTGGGTATAATGGTGAGGGGGCTTTAGGTTTTGGAGATTTCTTCTTCGAGGACCTCAAGAAGGATAGAGATACCGGATTTCAGAGAGGCAGGGGGGGTGAGAAGACTTACCACCAGGTGGCCTTCGTTTTCAAAGTCAAAGAAATATCCGGGGTAGATTTTGACGCCCCTTTTCCCCAGATGGTGGGTGATGTCCTCTTCTGAGAGGATTCGGGGTATTTCAATCACAGCAGACCATCCCCCGTGAGAGGTCTGAACCCTACAGGGAGAGTTTTCAAGAAGAGAGTGGAGAAGCGCGAGATTCTCATTGAGGCGTTTGATAACCATTGAGGTGAGGCCGGGTTTGAGTTTCCACCATGAGGGGAGAGCAAGCTGAATAGGAAGGGAAGGAGAAAGGTAGGTATCTCCAAGAAGTTCTATAGCTTTGGTGAGAGCGGGGAGGTCTGTGGAAGGAGCGTGAAAAAGTGTCCAGGCAAGTTTCATCTGAGGGAGAAGAAGAGATTTGGAGAGTCCACCAAGCACAAAAAGGGGGCCATCAACAAGTCCCCACCACGATGAGGGAATGGAAGAAGGTCTTCTCACCCAGTAATCAGAGAACACCTCATCCACAATGATAGCGAGGGAAGAGGAAGTCGTCAGGGAATTGAGTGTGGCAATCTCTTGCAGTGAAGCCCCTGTTCCTGTGGGGTTATTGGGGTGGACGTAGACAAGCGCTTTTGTTTTGGGGGAGATGGATTTTTCAATGGAGGAAAAGTCTATGTCGTATCCTTTTCCATGGGTATATTCAAGCCTATAAGGAACAATCCGCACATTCTCGAGCTTTGCTAGATATTCGAAGAGGGGATAACTGGGTACCGGAACGAGGACCTCATCGCCGGGATCGCACAAGAGTTTGAAAAGAAGACTATATGCCTCGCTCGTACTTGTGGTGAGGAGGATTTGGCATGGAGAAATACCCCCGGGAATCTCAAGGACCTCCGCCAGAAATTCTCGGGTTTTGAGCAATCCGAGAGGGGATGGATTGTAGAGAAGAGCCTCAGGGTGGGAAAGAGCCGCAAGAATATCCTCCTGATATCCGGAGAGATCAAATGCCTCTGTCGGGTTGGAGAGGGTAAGATCATGGGTGATCTGAGTATTGGCAAGCATTTCTGTCCAACTATTGTTCTCAGCTTGCCAAACAAGTCGTTTGGAAAGTCTCATATCTCTATACGTTGGGAGAAGATTTCTTTTTTGTACTCGATATCCTTGCTCCAATATTCAAAGTAGGTGAGCCCAAAGACCACAGGAGCAATAGTGTACAGCTCTTTCCAAATAAGGATGAGAAGATCTCGAATCTCCCACTGGGCATGGGGACTGACGCGCATATCGATGATATGGAGCCATTCACGGAAATTGGCTGTGACACTGAGAGCGGTATGGGTGGCGTTAGGGAGAAGGAAACGGGCATCTTCTCGTTTGATACCTAAAGAAACAAGTTTTTCGTATGCTTGTTGAAGAGTGGACATAAGACTCTGATAGTAGGCTAAGGCCTCAGGATGTTGTGCTATCTCGGGAGGAGTCACATAGGCAAATCCCTTTTCCTCTACGTAACGTTGAGATTGTTGGGAAAAACTCGCGAGCCTATGACGTACCAATTGATGACTACATGCCCGACTTATCCCTTCAATAAAAAAAGTAGCAGAGGCGTGCTCAAACACGGAGAGATGCCCATTCTTCAAAAGACCAGAGAGAAACGTTTTGTGAGAGGTGGGCGTTATCCGTTCTTGAGAAAGATAACATACGCGGGCACTATATTCGATGAGTTTTTCTGGATCAGGGGTATATTGGAGTAACGTCACTATCATAAGCACCTCACCATGAGAGGATAGTATAGTATACAGAGAAAAAAATTTTTTTTCTCTTTTCCAGGTTGTATGTGAGAGAGAAGAAATCTCGTCTTTTTTGAGAGCAAGTCTCTTCTTCCTATTATAAAGGAAAAGGAAACCACAAAAACCTATCCTTTCTTGGGCACCGAGTGGCAAGTGGTTAGTGATTCTGGTTGGTAGGGATATAACAGGGACGAATATTTCAGAGATGAAGAAGATGTAGGTACTTGCGGAAAGGTTACGACTTCATGGGAAAAGTTTTGTAGTGGTGGATAAGGGGTATAGTTGGGAAGAGAATGCACATTTTTGAGGGAGAAGGGGCGTGTGAGTCTTATTGTGGCCAAAACGGTGAGGAAGAAACCGTAAACGGAGAAGGAGAAAAAGCGAAACAGGAAGATAGGGAAGATAAGGTAGTGGAGAGGGAGTTTTTGGACATCTTAAAAGGCACATTGGTTTTGGGAGGTTACGATATGTTGGGCTTACCAAAGTGAGAATATGATTTTATCTCAAGGCGATTGAGTATCTCCTCATGATGGCTGGTCGTATGATCATGTGAGAACGAATAGAGGGAAATTGTCCCTCTAAAGGAATAAAAGTTTAAAATTAAAAAGGGAAGACCTTGGGCAAGGGTTTTTCATTTTGATATGTTTGTGCTCATGTTGGTTTCTGGCAAAACTATATTCGTCTCTTGTTTCCCGAAGGAAAATCTTTCTTGAGAAATTTTTTCAAGTTCTTGAAAAAATGAAGAAATGGAAGTAAAGTATTTAAGAAAGAACAACACAATAACACGAAAGGAGGTTTGCCTATGCAAACAAAAACACATTTGTTCGTATGGATAGCGGTGGTGGTGATGTGGATAGTTGGATGTACGACAGCCCCAAAGGAAACGGCCCCAAAGGAAAAGGAAACCACAAAAACCTATCCTTTCTTGGGCACCGAGTGGCAATTGGTTTCTTATGATTTTGTGGGTGGGAGTATGATCTTTTCGTCAGAAGATTTTGTTACGTATACCTTTTCTGAAACGACGTGGGTAGTAAGATTCTATGAGGACAAGGTGCTTGATGCAGAGTATTCTACTAATTTGTTGGAATATACTTCAACTACCATCTCCTTTGCTGATAGTGAAGACGATACCCAGACAGGAGCTACCTATGTTGGGGTGAGTAAGGTTTGGTATACGGTATCTGGCGACACCATGAAGTTTACCAACTGGGTATTTGTGGGGACCAATCAGAGTGATCCAAATGATATCACCACTATGATCTTTTTGGGGGCTGGTTCTCCTGGGGTTTCCCAAACCTTTAAGGCACGTTAGTGGTTCCCCCGCCGCGAGGCGGGGGTTTTTTTATGATAATGGTTTTTGTGTTTTGGTGGAGAGGAGATACTTGTAGACCATTTCTCCCAGGCCCAAGCCTCCACTATGAGAGATCTTTCTTGCATACTCCTGATAGAGCATATCCTCAAAAATATCCTGTCGAAGTCCTCCCTTGAGGTAGTCACTTTTGGGGACAGTTCGACGCATGGATTTGAAAAGTTCATTGACAAAAAGAGATTCAAACTCAGCCGCTACTTCTCGCATACGCTTCTCATCTGGGTGTTGGGCTTTCTTTTTGAGAGTAGTGAGATCATGGAGTTCCTTTTCTGCACTTACTTGAAAAATGCGTTCGCTCCCGGAGAGAGTCATAGTTCCTCCTTGTTTTGTGTATCGGCAGAAAAAAGACACACTCAAGTTTTTTGGCTCAAAGGTGAAGGTTTCAGAGTTTATTTCCTGGTCGTGTGCTGAGAAGAGAGAATGAGGGAAAAAGAGCAATGGCTACAGCTACGTAGAAAAACACCATATCTGGTTTTTTGGCTATTTCAAGGGGAAGGCCGGGAAAAGAGAAGGGAAGATGTCTCACCAGAGACTCAAACGATACTGTCGCCAGAGAAAAAGCTCCCCAGACAAGAATGCCATATTTGATACCTATCATACCGAAGAGGAAAACTCGACTTTCTCCCAGTATCCTGAGGAGATGGTAGTACCGTTGTCTTCTTAGTCCCGCAAGGAAGGCGGCGAGGCCGATAGCAATAGCACATAACCCCCACACAAGTCCTTGAAGCCATCGGAAAACAAGGTGGAGAGCCTTTTTGAGGGAAACGATTTCCTCTGAGAGCGTGCTTTCCGAAGCTACCACAAGACCAAGTTTTTGTATGGCCTTGATGAGGGAGGGAACACTCTCATGGTTCTCTGCCTCTATGAGGACATAGCTGTACTCTGGATTGGTGTAGCCAAAAAGGCGGTTATAATGCTGCACAACGGAAAAAGGAAGGATGAGGGCAATCTCTCCTATCTTTCGGCTAAAACCTACGAGTTCTCCTTCTATCACGATGGGGGTTCCTACGGTTTTGAGGCTAGATTTTCCGAAAACGAGCCTGAGTTTTTGTCCTTTGGCAAAATCTTCTGTGATTGTAGGGAGTTGGTTGGGTGTGGCGAGTGTTTGGTTATACATATCGAGGAGGGCAAGGGGGAGAAGAGCCCCTATACTTTCACCCTCTTTCCATTTTCGAAAACGAGCGCGATAGGGGGGAGGGACTTCACTCTGGATGAATTCCCATGGGACACCAATGGCAACCACATCACTCTGGTATCCTATCCCAAAAAGAGAAATCTGGACCTGCATTGGTACCTGAGAAGAAAGAAAAGGGTACACACGAGCCACCCCTGGTAAATTCTGGATCTTTCGTAGAACCTTGTCATCGATAAAGCTTCCCACCGGACGTTTGAGCTGAAGCCCAAAGAGGGAGAGGGTTTTGGCAGGTTTTGGGGTGATCCGAATAGTCTTTGGGGGGAGTTTTGTGGCAAAATGGTGATGGAGATAGGCAAGGGCGGTTTTTTCTACCGTGAGGAAGAGAAGGCTGAACCATAGACTTCCTATCATTACCACAAGAAAAATGAGATGAAACCAGGGTTCGGCCATACACTCTTTGACGAAAAGGACTATCTTTCTCATACAGGATGGAGCCTCCCGTTTTCGAGGTGGTAGGTTTTGTCACAGGAGTTGGAGAGTTTTTTTCGATGGTGGACGAGAATCATGGCGAAGTTTTCTTCTTTTCTTAAAGAGAGGAAAAGTTCCATCATCTCCTCGGCAGTGTGTTCATCAAGGTTGGCAAAGGGTTCGTCAGCAAGTACCAGGGAGGGTCGAAGAACAAGCGCTCTAGCAAGGGCAAGTCTCTGCTTTTGCCCTCCAGAGAGAAGCCCTGAGGGGTGAGACCGGTGGTCCTGAAGCCCAACCCGCTCCAAAAGCCAGAGGGCTCTCTGAAGTTCTTCTTTTCCATACCAACCTTTTATCCGAAGGGGGAGGAGGAGATTCTCCCACACACTCTCCTCTTCTACCAACCGAAAATCCTGAAAAATAAACCCCATCTCTCGGTTTCTGAGGAAGGCAGGGTAAATGTCAAAAAAGTACCAGAGCTTTTTGCCTTTCCAGAAGACCTCTCCGTGGTCTGGGCGTATGATACCCGCAATGAGAGACAGAAGGGTGGTTTTTCCACTTCCTGAGTTTCCCATGAGACCAATCCACTCCCCTTGTTGAAGATCAAGAGAGATGTTTTTGAGGATAGGAACGTGTTTGCCGGAGATTCGAAAAGATTTTTCTACGTGAGAAAGGGAGAGAAGAGGGGGGTGTTTCTTGCTCATATACCCTCTTTGAGAGAAACAATAATAGTATGAAGTTCTGTAAGCTCATCGATGCTGTATTTGATGCCCTCTCGCCCTATCCCGGAGCGCTTGTTTCCCCCAAAGGGAAAATGTCCTACCCCATGGGCTGGGATGCCGTTAATGGTGATGCTTCCGTCATGGAGTTTTTCTGCTACCCGAAAAGCCTGATCAATATCCTGGGTGAACACACAACTATCAAGTCCATACTCCGAGGTGTTGGCGAGTTCGATGGCTTCTTTTTCGTTTTTTACTCGAATGATGGGAAGAATAGGACCGAAAATTTCTTCCCAAGCCAGGCGGCAGTGGGTGGGTATTTCCAGGATATGAGGGGGATAGAACAATCCCTCACGTTTCTTGCTCACGATAAAACGGCCTCCTTTGGCACGGGCATCTTCAAGAAGCTCATCCAACCGTTTGGCGGCCCCTTCATTAATGATCGTACCCATAGGGGTTTTGGGGTCCATAGGATCCCCACAAAAATAGTGTTGGGATTCCCTTTCCAGGGCACTGATGAGTTCATCGGCTATATCTTCTTCTACCAAGACACGGCTGATGGCATCGCATCGTTGCCCTGAGTTACGAAACGCTCCCTTGCAAAGAAGCGAGGCACATGTCTGGATATCAGCTTTCCGGAAAACAAGGGCTGCGGCTTTGCCACCAAGCTCAAGATGGAGACGTTTCATACCGGCACGGCTGGCGATATATTCTCCTACCTGCGTAGAACCGGTGAAACTGATGGCACGGACGAGGGGGTGTGTGACAAGAATGTCTCCCACCTCTTTCCCGCTTCCTGTGATCACATGAATGCTTCCTTGTGGTATCCCTGCCTTTTCTAAAATCCTTACAAAAAGGATAAGGGAGAGGGGAGTATCACTTGCAGGTTTGACAACCACAGTGTTTCCTGCTAAGAGGGCAGGGATGATCTTGGCTGCTCCGATGAAAAGGGGGTAATTAAAGGGAGCAATGGCAGCGACGACTCCAAGGGGGCGGCGTTTGACAATGGCAAATTTGCCCTTGGTGTCTTTGACCCATTCGCCGGGGAGATATTCCCCATATAAAACACGCACCTCTTCAAGAACAAGATGGAGCCTTTCAATGGTAGCATCTACTTCTGAAAAGGCTACAGAGATGGGTTTGCCTGATTCAAGGACGATGGTTTTTGCCATCTCTTCTCTGTGTGTTTTGAGAATCTCCGCCGCTCGGAGCATGATCTCAATCCTTTCGAGGGGATCAAACGAGAGGGAGTGATAAAAGCGGTGGGCTGCCACAATGGCATTCTCAACGTCCTGCCGATTGGCCAGGGGGACTCTGGCAATAACTTCACCTGTCGCGGGATTGGTAACCTCCTGAAATTGTCCTGACGAGAGACATTTCCAGCACCCGTCGATAAGAAGATGAAACGACGGGATGCCTTGTTGAATTTGGCTGACCTCATTCCACAGAGGAAGCATGGCCACCTCCTTGCTGGTGTTTTCTCTCTTTTTCCACAATGTCCATGATGGTTTTTTCGGGAGATCTTTGGTATTTTTCTCTCAACCTTTCAAGAGAGTGTCTTTTTGTGGCAAGCGTAGAGAGAAATGCCTGTATTGCCGGAAGGATCTCGTGGATTTTTGGCTCTTCGAGAATATCGGCGGCCCCTTCCTGGACAAGAGCAAGGGCATTTTTCTTCTGGTGGTCGTCAGGTGACTGATGGATGGGGATAAACAGGGCGGGGCAACAGGCCATGATACATTCGGCAATGGTTGTGGCCCCACTTCTGGCGATGACCCCATCACACGCCCCCCAAAAGGCGTCCATACGCTCAATAAAAGGGAAAACCCTCACCATGGGATAGTCTTGTGAGATTTGCGGGAGAGTACCGTTTTCTTGCATGAGGGTGTAACCATGGGATCCGGTACTCCAGATGAGAGAAATCCCCTGGTCACGAAAAAAAGGGAGGAGATCAAGGATGGCCCCATTGATGATCATGGCCCCCTGACTCCCTCCGATAACCCCAAGGCAAATGCCTGTTTGGGGAAGAGAAAAGAAATCTCGAGCCATGGGCCTCGAGAGGGGGGTAGCAAAAAGAGAGGGATTGCCAGTGAAAATAGCTTTTTTCCTTGGGATTTTCTCTGTGTGAGGAAAGGAAGTGAAAACTCTCTGAGAAAAAGGCGCAAAACATCGGTTGGTGATACCAGCAACAGTGTTTTGTTCAAGGATGTAGAGCGGGATCCCCAAAAAGAGGGCTGAGAGAGCAACAGGATTGGAGATATACCCACCTGTGATTATGACCACATCTGGATGGAAACGCCGAACCTTTCCAAGAGTACTCCCAAAGGCCCCGAGGATCTTTAAAAGAGAGAGAGGGGTTTGGAGAGAGAGCTTTCGGGAAAGGGAACCAAGCGGGACAATCTCCTGATCGTTGAGGGCAATCCTGGAGGTAATAACAAATCGGTTGTCATGTGGTCCTAAAAAATAGAGCACATCGTGTCCCCGAGATCTTGCTTCTTCGTAGAGGGCTATTCCTGGGATGAGATGGCCGCCTGTCTTTCCACCACTGATGATGATACGCACCAATTTTCTCCTTTGTCTTTTATGTTATGGTAAGGAACAAAAAAGAAAAACGCAAAAAAAATTCTCCAACTACTTGACAGAGAGAAAAAAAATATGTATACTATAGGTGTATTACTTGAATAGAACACTAAAACGGAGGTACATATGAAAGAGCAAAAGAGAATCTCCTCTCCTCGATGGCCGTGGCTTGTTTCGGCGGTCGTAGTGGTATTTCTTTTAGGACTTTCGTGTAGCCATCTCTTTTCACAGAACATCACGTACCAAAATAAAAATGAAACCGTTGAGAATACCCAGAATTTTTCCAGTGTTCTTGTCCTTCAGGACGTCCTCCGCAATATTGCCAAAAGCGTGATGCCAGCTGTGGTGAGTATTACCGTGGAAGGGGAAGAGGTTATCCCGAATCCGTATGCTGAGTTTTTCAATGATCCCTTTTTTCGCAGATTTTTTGGAGAACAGCCCCGCGAATTTCGTCGCAAGCTTCAGGGGGCTGGATCAGGGTTTATTGTCAGTAAAGATGGGTACCTTTTCAGCAATTACCATGTGATCAAAGGGGCAACCAAGATAGTGGTAGTTCTTTCTGATAACCGTCAGTTTGAGGCCAAGGTTGTGGGGTATGATGAGGAGTTGGATTTTGCTATCCTCAAGATTCAGGCCAAAAATCTCCCAACGGTAGCTATTGGTGATTCTGATACGGTGCAAGTGGGGGACTTTGCTATCGCGATTGGAAATCCCTTTGGGCTTTCTGGGACTTATACCCTGGGTATTGTGAGTGCGGTTGGGCGTCAGGGGATGACTGGTTTTCAGCGGTTTATCCAGACTGATACGGCAGTGAATCCGGGAAATTCTGGGGGACCTCTGATCAATATTCGTGGTCAGGTTATTGGTATTAATACGGCCATTCGTTCCCAAACAGGGGCGTATGAAGGGATCAGTTTTGCTATTCCTATCAATACGGTGATTGCTTCAGCCAATCAGATTCTCAGCAAGGGCTCTGTAGAGCGCGGGTATATGGGTGTGGTGCTTGGGGAGATAGATAATACTACTCGAAAACTTCTCAAGATTGAGAACGGGGTGTTGATTGCTCGTGTGGAAGCGGGAACCCCTGCGGAGAAAGCTGGTTTGAAAGCACGGGATATCATTCTCAAGGTGAATGGCAAAACAGTTTCTTCACCGGATGAAGTCCAACAAATGGTAGGTAGCCAGATGCCTGGTTCCACAATTACTTTAGAGATTCTGCGAGAAGGCAAGAGAGAATCTGTACGTGTCACCCTCGCCAAGAGGCCAAGTACTGCCTCTCTCCAGGGCCCCTCTTCAGAACCTTCCGTGAGTGGTACGGTGGAATTTTTGGGAGGGGTGTTTGGAGAAGCCTCCAAATCTCAACTGGAATCAAATGGGGCAGACTATGGTGTTATTCTCCAGGATGTGAAGAATGAGAGCCCTCTCTCTCAGATCATGAATCCTGGGGATGTTGTGATGGCTATCAACAACCAACCTATCAAAAATCTCTCTGATCTTCGAGAGTTTGTGAAGAAATACGGCAAAGAAAATACCTACCTCTTTGTGATAGCCTCACGCGGTTACGTGTACTATAGAGGAATAGAGCGATAACCCCTACCCTTTCTATAAAACCTCCTTACACGTCCCCGGGTAACGCCCGGGGCGTGCCCTCCTTCCTCCCCCCTGGTGCACCTCCGCCAGGGGGAGATAAAAAAGATCGGCCATCCCTTGGATAGGTGGATGGCCTTTTTTATGCACGGTGGTGGCCCAAGGAAACCTATGTACGAAGGGGAAAATTTTTTGATTGGAGGTATGATGAATTACTCTTTTTTGAAAAGATACGTCTGCCTGACTTCTTGAAGAGGGAGAATACCACCTTTCTCGAGGTAAGGGGTTTCAAAGAGATATTCTCTTTTGGGATGAACCCTACACTTTTTGATCTTTCTTGAGAAAAAAGTATCACCTTTTCCCTCGAAAAAGACGCCCCATGCGCTCATGTGTTATGAGATTTCTACTAACAATGTCGAGACAGTCACATATCGTACGTTAGAGGTTCTGCGATGCCTCGTAAGCCTCTTTGTACTGAGGGTTTTTCTCAAGGAAATCCTGAATCTTTTGGTAGTGATCAAAACTATATTGATTGTAGATATCCTCACTGATCCCGAGGCTCTGGAAGAATTCTTCTCGCTTGTTCTGGAGATAGAGGTAGGCTTCTTCATCGGAAATATTCTCATTGGTGTTGGTGTTTTCGGCAAGCCATTTTTTTTGCTCATAGTTGAGAAGAATGGTTACCTCCCAGAAAACCTGCGGAGAATTGAGAACAATCTTGTCTCCTGGGCGGATCTTGATGAAGTCAGGAATTTGAGTGGCCACAGCCGGCTTGGATTCAGTGTTTTCTTCTCCTAATTCTTTTTTCTTGGGTGTACACCCCATCACTAATGAGAGAATAACAAGCCAAAAGAGATACTTTTTCATAGTATGCCTCCTTTCTGGGTAGTATATCATACTTTTGTGGAAAATGCAAATTTCATAGGAAATATACTTTTTCAATCTCTTGTCATGAAAAGAAATATCTAAATTGTTTGTTTTTCTTGACTATTTTTGTGGGTATAATTAAACAAAAAAGGACAAATAAAACAAAAATTTTTCGATATTTTTTTTGAGAAAAAAATTTTAGGAGGAGGATATGATTCTTCGGATGCAGAGTATGTCACTTCTGGGAATGGAGGCTATTCCTATTGATATTGAGGTGGATATTCAGCCAAAGGTGAAGGAGTTTGAGATTGTTGGTATGGCTTCTCAGGCTGTGAAAGAGTCTGTTCGGCGTATTGAGGTTGCCATTCAGAATTCTGGTTTTCATTTTCCTGGACAGCGGATTATTGTGAACCTTGCGCCAGCAGGGATCAAAAAGATAGGGACACTTTTTGATCTCCCTATTGCGTTGGCTATCCTTTGTATGGACATGCCCCCAAAGGATCTTTCCTCACTTCTGGTAGTGGGTGAGTTGGCTCTTGATGGAAGGCTTCGTCCTATTCCTGGGGCTTTACCAATTGCCTGTCAGGCATCAAAGATGGGATTCACAAGAATCCTTTGTCCCGCAGCCAATGCTTCTGAGATGCGTGTGGTAGAAGGGATTGAAATTATTGGGGTTGGGAATCTTTCAGAGGCGTATGGGTATGTGGTGAAGGGGGAGAAGCCGTCTCTGTCTTCTCCTCCAAGGAAAACGACTTCCTTCACTTCTGGGGGCGAGGTGGATATGGCGCATATCCGTGGTCAAGGGCTTGCCAAACGGGCTCTTGAGATTGCTGCCGCAGGTGGGCATCATGTGCTTATGGTGGGACCACCAGGAACGGGCAAGACCATGCTTGCTCGGGCTCTGCCGGGGATACTTCCAGATCTCACTCATGACGAGGCTCTTGAAACGAGTATGGTCTATAGTGTGGCTGGTCTTTTGGATGAGGATTGTCCGCTCATGACAAGAAGACCGTTTCGTTCTCCTCATCACACCGCCTCAGATGTTTCCATCACCGGGGGAGGAAATCGTTGGATACGGCCTGGGGAGGTGAGTCTTGCTCATCATGGGGTGCTTTTTTTGGATGAGCTTCAACTGTTTCGGGCTCATGTTCTGCAAGCCCTTCGTCAACCCATGGAGGAGAAAAAGATCACTGTGTCTCGGGCTGAGGGATCAGTAGTTTTTCCCGCGAACTTTATGTTGGTAGCAGCGATGAATCCCTCTCGAACCCATGCTGACATAGACCAGTGGGACCCAAAGGAGATGCAATTGCTTTTGCAGAGGCTTTCTGGGCCTTTTCTTGATCGAATTGATCTCCAAGTGCAGGTTTCCCGTCCTCCTATAGGAGAGATCCAGAAACGGCGAACAGAGGAGTCTTCTGAGATGGTTCGGGAAAGGGTGAGCCGTGCAAGGGAGGTCCAGCGACGTCGTTTTGAAGGGTTGGGGATACGCCATAATGCCCACATGCATCACGGCCATATTGAGACCTTTTGTCCGATTTCTTCAGCGACAGAAAAGTTTCTTGCCATGGTGGTCGAGAAATTCATGCTCAGTATTCGGGTTTACGATAGGATCCTCAAGGTCTCTCGAACCATTGCCGATCTTGAGGGGAGTGATACCATTGAGGAAAAACATGTGGCTGAGGCTCTCCAGTATCGTGTGCTTGATAGGTTGTGGGTGATGTGAGGCACACTGTCCTTTTGCGCTGGGAATATTTTTTTGTTGTGCTAGAGTGTGTGAGGTTGACACTGCTTGTGTTTTTTCTTATAATAGAGCTCTCAAGAACGAGGGAAAGTGGAGGGATGTGTGTGGGAATGTATTCGTGAAGAGATAAAAGAGGCTTTTTTTGCGTATTTAGAGGTGTATCTTCACAAAAGAGATCTGGAAGGGGTGAGCCATTTCTTTAGTCCTGAGTTTTCTGGAGTGGGGACAGGGTTTCATGAGATGGGTTTTACGAAAAAAGAAATGATAGATCTCTATCGTCAGGATATTACTGATGTTTCTGAATCTATCTCGTATGAGATCCATTATCTTCATGTTCAGCCTTTATCTGAGACAGTGGGGGTGGTTGTTTGTGTTTTGGATATGAGAGTAGTTATCCTTCAGGAATATGTCAAACTCAACAATTTTCGGTTGAGTATGGTATGGCGAAAAGAGAACGGTCACTGGTATTGTGATCACATGCATATCTCTCTTCCTACCTCGGTACACGGGGATACTGAGGCCTTTCCAGTCAAGGAAATAGAAGACAGAAACAAGGTGTTAGAGCGTCTCGTTGACGAAAGGACTGAAGCCTTGGTAAAGGCGAATCAAGAGTTGAGCAATCTTGTGGTGACAGATTCCTTGACACAATTGGCCAACCGGCGGCATCTTGAGGAGGTGATTGTTACGGAGTTGAAACGATCCGAAAGGTATACACGTCCTTTTTCTTTGGTTCTTCTCGATATTGATCATTTCAAGGAAGTAAATGATACCTTTGGGCATTTGGTGGGGGACAAGGTTCTTCAGGAGTTTGCTCGTATTCTCCTGGAAACAAAGCGAAATACAGACCTCTGTGGTCGATGGGGGGGAGAGGAGTTTTTAGTGTTTTGTCCGGAAACAGAGATGCAAGGGGGATGGGTGCTAGCAGAGCGTTTGCGTCAGTGTGTAGAGGGACATCCTTTTCCTTTGGTGGGATATAAAACAGCGAGTTTTGGAGTGGCCAGTTATAGAGTAGGGGATACCTACGAGACTCTTCTTGCTCGAGTTGATAGAGCGTTGTATCGGGCCAAAGAAAGGGGCAGAAATCACGTGTGCACGGAGAAAGAGGAGTTCACGTCATTATAAGCATATTTTTCTCTGAGCGTCTTGCAAAGCTTCTTTATTGAGGAAAACCTTGGAGAAATTGCCAATTTCCCCCGCTTGCCTTATAATACATACCAGTCCCAGGTACAAGGAGATTGTCATGAGTACACACCCTACTCCCTTAAGCGATGAGAGACAGAGTAGACTTTTGAAGCTTGAGACATGGAAACAGATGGGAGTCAATCCCTATCCCAACCGATATGAGAGACAAGACTTCTCAGAGGATATAAAAAAGCGTTTTGTTGATGGGGGAGAGAAGGCATTCTCCGTCAAAGTCGCAGGACGTATCATGCTTCTCAGGGATTTTGGCAAGGCTATCTTTGCTACGTTACGTGATCCGGAGGGAGCTATCCAGATCTATGGTCGGAAAGATGTTCTTGGAGACGATCTTTTTGAACGTTTCAAACTTCTGGATGTCGGGGATATTGTTGGGGTAGAAGGTGAGGTATTTCGTACCCACAAGGGTGAGATTACTATTCTTGTGAAAAACTTCTTGCTTTTGGCCAAGGCACTCCTTGGGCTTCCTGAGAAGTTTCACGGGCTTACTGATGTTGAGGTTCGCTATCGTCAGCGGTATCTTGACCTCATTGTGAATGAAAAGGTCAAACAGGACTTTATGATACGTTTTAGGATGATCCAGTACATCCGGCGTTTTCTTGAAAACAGGGGATTTCTTGAGGTTGAAACCCCCATGATGCAGGTGATTCCTGGGGGCGCATCGGCTAGGCCCTTTATCACCCATCACAATGCCCTTGATATGGATTTGTATCTTCGGATAGCTCCGGAGCTTTTTTTGAAACGACTGATAGTGGGAGGATTTGATAGGGTTTTTGAACTCAACCGAAACTTTCGTAATGAGGGAATTGATACCCGGCATAACCCAGAGTTTACCATGCTTGAGCTTTATCAGGCCTATGCGGACTATTCGACAATGATGGAGATTTTTGAGACGCTGATGAAGGAGTTGGCTGTCTATCTCAAGGGGAGTTCACGTTTTACCTATCAGGGTCAAGAAGTAGATTTTGGGAATTGGCGAAAGATTCGCTACGTGGATGCGTTGAAGGAGTATGCAGGGATAGACGTCTCTTTTGTTACCAATCGGGAAGAGGCTGTGAAGGTGGCCAAGAAAGTTGGGATTGAAGAGATAGATGATTACATGGGCAAATGGGAGATTCTCAATCTTATTTTTGAGGAGAAGGTAGAGCCCAATCTTGTTGATCCCGTGATTATCTACGAGTATCCTGCGGAGATCTCTCCCCTAGCGAAATACAAAGAGGATGATCCGGAATTTGTTGAGCGTTTTGAGCCTTACGCCTTTGGGAGAGAACTTGGGAATGCCTTTTCCGAGCTGAATGATCCCTTTGTGCAGAAGCAACGTTTTCTTGAACAGGTGAAACGAAAAAGCCAGGGGGATGATGAGGCTATGTATATGGATGAGGATTATGTGGTTGCTCTTGAGTATGGGATGCCTCCGACGGGGGGGATGGGTATTGGGATAGATCGTCTGGCTATGATTTTTATTGATACGAACTCTATCCGTGACACTATCCTGTTTCCTACGATGAAGCCTATCACCAAAGACTAACAAGGAGAGAACCATGGTATATCACAAAGAAATCATCATGCGTTGTTATGATCGTTATCCAAAGGCTATACAAAAAGCAAGGGAAGTTTTGGGACGTCCTCTCACCCTGACAGAAAAGATCCTCTATACCCATCTCTTTGATCACAGGGAGATAAAACCCTACGAGAGGGGAAAATCCTATGCCGAGTTTCAGCCTGATAGGGTGGCCATGCAGGATGCTACCGCTCAGATGGCCCTTTTGCAGTTTATCCATGCTGATCGGGAAACGACTGTGGTGCCAGCCTCTATCCATTGCGACCATCTTGTTGAGGCACGAGATGGGGCCGAAGTAGATCTCAAACGAGCCCTTGTGGAAAACCAGGAGGTTTATGATTTTCTCCGTTCTATGGCTCTTCGTTATCATATCCACTTTTGGGAACCGGGGGCTGGGATCATCCACCAGATTGTACTAGAGAACTATGCCTTTCCTGGGGGGATGATGATAGGAACGGACTCTCATACCCCGAATGCGGGTGGACTCGGAATGATGGGGATTGGGGTAGGCGGCTCAGATGCCGTTGATGTGATGGTAGGGATACCCTGGGAGCTGAAGTGGCCAAAGATTATTGGAGTGAAACTGACGGGAAGCCTTCAGGGGTGGACCGCCCCCAAGGATGTGATTTTGGCGCTTCTTGGTAAACTCACCGTGAAGGGGGGGACAGGGTGTGTGATAGAGTATTTTGGTCCTGGGGCTCGGACTCTCTCGGCGACTGGCAAAGCCACGATATGCAATATGGGAGCGGAGCTTGGGGCAACCTCATCGCTTTTTCCTTATGATGAGAAGATGGCAGAATATCTTCGAAAAACCAACCGGCATGAGGTGGCTGCCATGGCTGATACTCTTGCTGAGCATCTTCGTATGGATGAAGAAGTGGAGAAAAATCCTCATGTTTTTTATGATCAGGTAATTGAGATCGATCTTTCCTCGCTTGAGCCCCATCTCAATGGTCCTTTTACTCCGGATCTTGCTCATCCTATTTCAACGATGGCGGAAGCAATAGAAAAGGAAAACTATCCTCGTGAAGTGAGCGCAGGGCTCATTGGGAGTTGTACAAATTCTAGTTACGAGGATCTCTCACGGGCGGCATTTCTTTTACGTCAAGCTCTTGCGCTGGGAATCAAACCCAAGGCCAAGTTGTATCTCAGTCCTGGATCAGAACAGATTCGCGCAACCCTTGAGAAGGATGGTATCCTTGATGTTTTTACGCAGGCTGGGGCCATCATTCTTTCCAATACGTGTGGGCCCTGTATTGGGATGTGGGATCGGTATGATATGCCCCCTCAGACAAGAAATACGATTGTAACTACTTTTAATAGAAACTTTGCCAAACGTGCTGATGGGAATCCCCATACCCATGCCTTTGTGGCAAGCCCAGAGATGGTTGTGGCTGTGAGTCTCGCTGGGAGATTGGATTTTGATCCTCGAAAGGATACCATTCGGCTTTCAGATGGGCGAGAGGTGGTTCTTCCTTCTCCCCAGGGAAAGGAGCTTCCAGAGGCTTTTTCTCGTGAGGTGTCTCTTGGACTTCTTCCGCCAGCAGAGGATCCAAAAAGTGTGCGTATTATCGTCTCTCCTTCAAGTGATCGTTTGCAACTTCTTGATCGGTTTCCTCCCTGGCATGGAGGGGATTTTCAGGGGTGTTATGTATTGATGAAGGTTTCTGGCAAATGTACCACTGACCATATCTCTATGGCGGGACCGTGGCTCAAGTATCGGGGACATCTTGACAATATCTCGAATAATCTTCTTCTTGGGGCTACCAATGCTTTTACAGGTGAAATAGGCAAGGTCAAGAATCATCTCACAGGTGTTTTCGAGACCCCCGCTGAGGTAGCGAGGGCATACAAAGCCAACCACATTCCCTGGGTGATTATCGGTGATAGAAATTATGGAGAGGGCTCTAGCCGGGAGCATGCGGCTATGGAACCACGCTATTTGGGGGGTGTGGCGGTTATTGCACGAAGTTTTGCCCGTATCCATGAAACAAATCTCAAAAAACAGGGGCTTCTTGCCCTCACCTTTGTGAATGAAAATGATTATGAAAAGATTCAAGAGGATGACATCCTCGATATTCCTGCAACGAAGCTTCAGCCTGGCAAGCACCTTGAGGTGGTAGTGCATCATAGGGATGGGACAAGTGAGGTGATTCTCTGCCAGCACACCTACAGCGAAAACCAGATTGGCTGGTTTAAGGCGGGGAGTGCCTTGAATCGTCTGACTCAGTTGGGAGACGAACTATGAGAGGGAGTATTGTTATCCTCGACTTTGGTTCTCAGTATACCCAGTTGATTGCTCGGCGTATTCGTGAACTAGGAGTCTTCTCTGAAATCTATCCATACACCTTAAGTATTGAGGAACTCCGAGCCATGGAGCCGGCTGGAATTATTCTCTCGGGTGGGCCTTCGAGCGTTTCTGATCCTCAGGCTCCTCTCATAGCGAAAGATATTTATGACCTCGGTATTCCTCTTTTGGGGATCTGCTATGGGATGCAACTAACGGCTCATCTGTTGGGGGGACGAGTGGAAAAAAGTCTCCATAGAGAATATGGGAAGGCTTTTCTTGATCTCATCAAAAAGGAGAGTCTCCTTTTTCAGGGAGTGAGAGATAATTCTATTCTCTGGATGAGTCATGGTGATTCTGTTTTGGGTATTCCTGAGGGATTTGAGATTGTGGCCAAGAGCCAGGATGGTGCTATCACGTCGATTGAACATGCTACCAAACCTATTTACTGTGTACAATTTCATCCTGAAGTAGCACATACCGAGGATGGACGTATCCTTCTGGCGAATTTTGTCAAGCTGATTGCCAAAGCCTCGATGAACTGGACTATGGAAAACTTTGTAGAAAGTACCATCCGGGATCTTCAGACACGATGCCAGGGAAAACGGGTGGTGCTTGGGGTAAGTGGTGGGGTAGATTCTACCACGCTTGCCGTACTTGCCCATCGAGCCCTTGGAAAGGATGTCAAAGCGATCTTTGTCAATAATGGACTTCTCCGTTACCGTGAGGCAGAAGAGGTTTTGTACAATCTGAGGGAGAGACTTGGGCTCACGGTGGAGTATATTGATGCCACAGATCGTTTTCTCTCTGCCTTGCAGGGGGTGACAGACCCAGAACAAAAAAGAAAAATCATCGGAAAAGTCTTTGTAGATGTTTTTTATCATGGGCTTCATGATTTTGATTTTCTTATTCAGGGGACATTGTATCCAGATGTGATTGAATCCAATGCGGTAAAGGGACCATCTCAGACTATCAAGACCCACCATAACCGAGTGAAAGAAGTAGAGGAATTAGAAAAACAGGGCAAGATTATAGAACCGTTTAAGTTTCTCTTCAAGGATGAGGTACGAGAGGTGGCGCGAATTCTGGGGATCCCCGAGGATATTCTGGGGAGACATCCCTTTCCTGGGCCGGGTTTGGCCGTGCGTATTTTGGGAGAGATCACCCCAGAGAAACTGGAGATTGTTCGCAAGGCAGACCATATTTTCCTCTCTGAACTTCGAGCCACTGGTTTTTATGACAAGGTGTGGCAGGCATTTGCTGTTTTTCTTCCGGTGCGAAGTGTGGGAGTGATGGGAGACGAAAGGTCGTATGGTCATGTGATTGCCCTGCGTAGTGTGACGAGTTCTGATGGTATGACGGCAGAGTGGGGGAGACTTCCCCTTGAGGTTTTGGAGAGGGTTGCCAACCGGATTGTACGAGAGATTCCGGGTATCAATAGGGTGGTTTATGATATTACCTCAAAACCACCAGCGACCATAGAATGGGAGTAACCGACAAGGAGGAGGTATGGCAAAGGGCTATGCCCTTGTCCTCGGGGGTGGTGGGGCCAAGGGGGCGTACCATATTGGAGTATGGAAAGCTCTCCGGGAGATAGGTCTGCGTATTGAGGCTATTTTTGGTACGTCAGTAGGGGCTATTAATGCCTGTCTCATTGGTCAAGGAGACTATTTTCGGGCAGAACAGTTGTGGTCAAACCTTTCTCTCAATCAGGTGCTTACCCTTCCTCCTGAACTCCTCAAAGATGGGCGCTTTGTTTTGACCAAGCAAAACCTTTCGATACTCCAGAATTTTGTGCGACTTACCCTCAAAGAGGGGGGATTGGATACCCAGCCTCTTCGTCAGTTGATAGAGGCTTATCTCGATGAACCAAAACTTCGTCGGAGTGGTCTCGATATAGGGCTTCTCAGTGTGAGGTTGAGTGATTTTTCCCCTCTTAAGGTGTTTCTTTCAGAGACACAACCTGGAACGTGGGTGGAGTATCTTTTGGCAAGTGCCGCTTTCCCTGGCTTTAAAAGCCCGAGAATTGGGGGGACAAATTTTATCGATGGGGGGCTATACAACAATGTTCCCCATGAACTGGCTAAACAGCGAGGGTATCGAAGGATCATTGTGGTGGACAATTCTGGTATTGGGAACAACCGTCCTCCTGACATCAGTGGAACAGAAACAGTGTATATCAAGAATACCCTGACCTTTGGAGGAGAGTTTGATTTTGTTCCAGAGATTCTCCAGAAGTGGATAAGACTTGGATATTATGATACACTTCAGACATTTGGTGTTGTTCGAGGGAAACGGTACTTTTATCGTCTCAATCCCAAAGCCCTTGCCAGACTGGAGAAACTCTTTCAGAAACCATCTCTTCATAAACATCTTGCTCACATTTTTCACAAGGAACAACTTCGTTTTCAGCCAGATAGTTGGGAGAAAGAGGTGCGTCGTCATCTTCCTGATGAGTATGCCTTTCTCCCCTCGCTTCCTGAGGCTCTCATGGAGTATGCCGCGTATACTTTGAGTCTTCCTCGGCTCTTTCTTTACGAGTGGAACGATTGGGAGAAAAGTGTGAAAAAGCATGTGTACGCCTGGTCTGGGAAATCCTCAGCGGTGTCTTTTCTCACAGACCTTATCAAGGGAAAGCATACCCACCTCCCTCTTCTTGTGCTCAAGGTGCTTTTTCTTGCCTCTGATAATCTTCTTGAGTGAGAGATTCCCAAAGCTCTCTGATAGTTTTGTGTAAAAGGGGATGCACAAAATCTGGATCAATATCCATCAAGGGCTGTAATACAAATACTCGATTGTGAAGATCAGGGTGGGGGAGGACAAGTGTCTCTGTTGAGAGGACAAGATCGTCATAAAAAAGCAGATCGAGGTCAATTGTTCTGGGTCCCCATTTAACGGTACGTTTTCGACCAAGTTCTTCTTCAATACGGAGAAGCTGGGTGAGCAGCTCGTGTGGGGGAAGCTCTGTGGTCATTCGTACGGCCATATTGAGAAAGTTTGGTTGGTTGAGCTCACCGTATGGTTTTGTTCGGTAGACATGAGAACAGGAGAGATTTCTCCCCAGCGAAGAAAGCCTGGCGAGGGTATATCGAAGGGATTGCTTTTTGTTTCCAAGGTTGGTACCAATCCCAATAAAGGCCACAGCCATCAGAGAGACTCCTTCAAAGATCTGAGGTCAACATCCAAGAGTGGCCTTGAGAAACGTTCTATGAGAAAGGCTCCTAACGGAGAGGTGACCAGAATGGCAGTGACAGCGAGAGCGAGGATAGTATCCCCCCCCGGCAGACCATAGGCAAGCGGAACACTTCCCAGGGCTGCTTGTACCGTAGCCTTGGGAAGAAAAGAGATGATACAGAAAAGCCTTTCCTTCCAATGGCAAGAGGTTTTGGCGGTAGCGACAAGGACCCCCATTGAACGGAAAATCAACCCTCCCATAATGATCACTATGCCCACTATTCCGAGGCGAAATATCTGAGACGGATCCACAGCCATGCCTACGAGTACAAAGAGGACTATCTCAGAGGCCACCCAGAGGGTATTGAGTTTTCTCGCAACCTCATGAGCCACGCGAGGGGCGCGTTCCAAGAGGATAAATCCTATCATTACCACGGTTACTAAAGCAGAAGCATGAAGCGTATCTCCCACCTGCATGCTCATGAGAGCCATCATGAGGATAAGCAAGGATTTTTCTGTAGCCCGGATGTTGGTGTAGCGTTTTTCAAGATATGAGGAGAGAACCCATCCCACCAAAAGCCCAAGAAGTCCTCCGAGTCCCACACTCCAAGGAAGAATCCAAGCCATGCTAAAAATTCCCGTTGTGACCCCTCGTGCCATCGAAAGGGCAAGGGAAAAAAGGGTTACGGCAACAACATTATCAAGTGAAGTAGCTGCGAGGATCATGGTGGGTATGTCTTTTTTCTTGCCTATACCAGCGTGTTTGAGTTCAAGCATGGAAGGAACCACAACAGCAAGTGAAACCGCTGAGAGAATACATGAGGTAAGAAATGCCATGGGCCAAGAAAACCCCAGGAGACTATGGAGCAGAAACAAAAGCCCCACCATTTCAAACACAGCGGGTACCCACGACAGAAAAAAAGCGCTCCATCCATGGCGATGAAGAGCCTCTCTTTGGATACCCAGTCCTCCCCGAAGAAGAATGATCACGAGAGCAAGGGATTTGAGGAAGGGTTCTGTCTTCTTAAGGATATCCAGTCCCTCACCCGCAAGAAGAAAAGAAGCCCATCCAGAACGGATGAGTGTGCCAAGAAGGATTCCCCAGCAGAGCATTCCGATAGGGGCAGGAAGTTTCAAGAAGCGAAAAAACCTTCCACCCATCCATCCTCCCACGATGATAAGAATAACTAAGATGTTGAGCATGGGATACCTCCTCTCTTCTTCATGAGATGGCGAGAAGTTTGTCTTGTTGTCATTATGTCACAAAACCCCATGACCTATGCCTCAGGCAAAGGTCATGGGGATCACGGTATTGGTTAGATTTCTTTGAGGATGAGAAAATCAAGTCCAGAGATCTTCATCCCCTTTTTAATGACGAGGGTTCTTCCTGTGAGTAGGTTTTTGACGCGCTTGTTCTCAAGCTCTCCAAAAGAGAGCTCTTCTTTATCTGTGGAAAAGTTGACTATTACCCAAGAAATCTCTTTCCCATCTGTTCGCTTGTATGCCAAAAGATAAGGGTTTTCGGTTGGGACAAGCTCCAAATCCTCTGAGCGAAATTCCCTGTTTTCTCGACGGAGAGAGATGAGGGAACGATAGAGAGAGAGAAGAGAGTTTCGATTCTTGAGCTGGGACTCGATATTCACATGACTTTTCACGGTTGGCATGGAAAACCATGGTTTTCCCGTTGTGAAGCCATAATTTCGTTTCTTGTCGTTATTCCAGGGGAGAGGCATGCGTTTGTATTTATCATCTCCCATATCTGGTTGAGAAAGGCCAATCTCCTCACCATAATAGATAAACGGCGTGCCTGTGGCTGTGAGGAGACAAACGGCAGCGAGTCTGGCGAGTTTTTCATCGTGTTGGAGTTGGTTCATAGCCCGGTAATGGTCGTGGTTAGCCAAAAAGGGGGCATAGAAATCCGCTGGAGCAGGGTAGCGTTTGTTGTTCATATAGACACGTATGATGTTGTCTTTATCACTTGAGAGAAATGCAGACGCCCTATCAAAGTCAAAACACAGATCCATGAGGCCATTTGTTGCATAATAGCGAGAAACCCGACGATTGTCTGTCCATACCTCTCCTACGAGGACGGCATTGGAATTGATGCTTTTCACGTAGTGGTGAAAATCCCTAAACCAGGCAAGGGTTTCTTCTGTGTCAGCTTGCCCTGATCCTGGGCCTGTTTCTATGAGATAACGGATGGCATCTAACCTAAACCCATCCACTCCCTTTTCAAGCCAGAAACGGGTAAACTTATACACCTCGTCTTTCACTCTTTGACTTCGGTGGTTGAGGTCTGGCATGCCACTCCAAAAGGCGGCATAATAGTATTCTCCCCGTGTGCTATTTCGTATCCAGACATCCCATTTGCTTCCTCCCCCCCAGGGACGACCCCATCCTGATTCAGTGATGTCTTTCCGCCAGATATAAAAATCATCATACCCTGCCTCTCTCTTCGAGGAACTGATAAACCATGGGTGGGTTGATGAGGTATGGTTGAGGACAAGATCAATGATGACTCTTACCCCTCGTTTGTGGGCTTCTTCGAGCAACTTCTCAAAATCCTGCATGGTTCCGTATTGAGGATTGACAGAGGTGTAATCTATCACGTCATAGCCGTGATAAGAGGGAGAAGGATTGATAGGCATAAGCCAGATGGCATCTATTCCCAAGTTAGTGAGATAGTCAAGTTTGTTGATAATACCCTGAAAATCTCCAATCCCATCCCCATCAGAATCAGAAAAGCTTCGCACAAAGATCTCATAAAATACCGCGTCTTTCCACCAGGGACGGGAAAAAACCGTGTTACTGAGAAGAAAGATCACCAGAAATGCCATAAAAAAAGAGATACGTTTCATAAAAACTCCTTAAAAAGATATCGAGAATATATATTATAAAGGAAAGAATGGTGATGTCAAAAAAAAGAGAGATCTCATAGGAGAGAAGGCGTATGACCGTGAAGTCAGCCCTCAGTGAGGGAGGAAAAGAAAAATACACGGGTCACCGACGAACGAGGGAGGATGACCCGTGTAGGTGATGGAAAGGAAAAAGGAAAAGAGAGGGTTAGGCAAGGTAGTATTTGAGAGAGGGATTTTTGTCACGGAGGAGAGCAAGAAGACGGTTTTCTCTCTGACGTACTCCTTCTGCAGTTATATGAAGTTTTTCAGCAATTTCCGAAAGCGTGGCACATTCTTCCCCTTCAAAGCCATAGCGCCACTGAAGAAGCTTTCTGGATTCTTCATCAAGGGTTTGGAGGGTGTTTTCAAGATCTTCAGAAAGACACTGGTCACAGATGAGGCTTTCAATATGGGTTGTGTCGGGGATATCCTCAAGCAAGGAGGGGGGTTTTTCACATATCTGTGGCTGATAGGCCTTGAGCTCTTGAGCGGCTTCAAAAAGGGAAAGCGACATGGCCTGGGAGAGTTCTTGGGCAGAAGGAAGACGGCTTTCTTGAACAAAAAAACTCTCAATGAAACGTCGGATTTGGCGTTTCTTCTCTTGAAGACGGGCAGAGATGTTTTCCAGATGACCATCCTCCTGAAAATGACGAAGGATACTTTGTTTGATCCAGTAGGCAGCATAGCTTGAGAAACGGATGTTTCTCCTGTAGTCAAACTTCTCTACCGCTCGGATAAGTCCAAGATTGCCATTTTGGATGATATCCATGAGGGGCATTCTCCCTTGATGCATTTCTATGGCAATCTTGACAACCAGTCTCAAGTTGCTTTCGATAAGCTTTTTCTTAGCCTGAGTGTCCCCCTCGAGAACTCGTTTGGCAAGATCTTTTTCCTCTTCGGCTGAGAGAAGAGGAAAACGCCCTATTTCTTTGAGATATTGATGGAGTATACGGTATTCTTTCATAGGCTACCTCCGCTTTTACTTAAGCAAGAAGTGTGCCAAAAAGTATATCCTTCTATTTTATTTTGAAATAAAGAAATGAGACAACGTTTATTTTTATAGAAAACCCTGTGTAAACTTTTGTATACATAAGTATGCGTTTTGTATACAAAAAAATACAAAAGAATTTTTTGTCTACAAAAATATACAAAACTACAGATGGGTGTGTGTGAGCGAATAGAGTGGGAAATACGTAGGAAGAGATCCTCCAAGAAAGGGGGATTTTAGGGATCTCTTAGGAAGAGATGTCCCGGGGAGAGGGGGTTTCATGCAAGGGATTGAGGAAGTACTCTCTTTTAGGGTTTCGAAAGGCAGCAAAGACCTGGTGAAGAGGGGTGGGAAGAAGGGGGCGAAGATCTTCAAGGAGAGAATGAAGGTTTTCTTTTCCCTTGGACAAAGGATGGGAATGGTACAGGGTGGGGATATGGTATTCGTGGATATAGGTCGAGATGTGACGGTGAGAGAGATAGGCAAGGGGACGAAGAATCGACATGGGGAAATGACAGAGGGGATAGTGGGGGAGAAGGGGCGACCATCGACGATGATATATAAGGGCGCAGAGGGCAGAAAGCACGATGTCGTCGAGGCTATCTCCAAGGACAAGTTTCCCTGGTCCACAATGATGGAAGAGCGTCTGGAGAATAGCTTGTCTGGGATGGTGGGCAAAGAGAGATATTCCCTCGGGAGGAAGGGGAATGAGAAGAAGAGGAGGAAGGGAGAAGCGTTTGCGAAGAGGTTCGTACCATGCCTCAATGGCTGAAGGGTTTTCTGTGGGGGTGAGAATATGGAGAGGTTTGAGGGTGTAGGATAGAGGGATATACGACAGTCTTTTGTGAAGGAAGAGAAGGGCAACGAAACTTTTAGGGGCTCCAGAGATTCCTACCCAGAGGGTATCTCCCTCCCCAATCATGTGGTAGTCCTGGATTGCTTGTCCTACGATCTTGAGAAGGTTATGTTCTTTCATGTGAGGTCCTCAAGGGAGAAAACCCATTTTGTAGAGAGTTTTGGTTTGTAGAGAGGGATTTCATACCCAATCATGGGGTCTTCTTCACTGTAATAGGTGGAGAGGGAGTAATAGATTCGGCGGAGTTTGTAGAGCCTCAGATTCGACTCAGGTTTTTGTTTGAGAGAATCCTCAAGGAGATTCTTGATGGCTTCGACAACCTCTCGATTGGCACTTTCTAACAGAATATCCTCCAGGGTGAGGAGATCTTCTATTTTTTTGCTGAGGATGAGACTCAGAAAAAAATCACTCCATTCATCCGCAAGCAGAAAAGCGGTGGAGACAATTTCTTGGCGAGTCTCTTCGGAAAGAGTTAACACGGGAGTAAGTGTTTTGTATTTCTGGCATTGCTTGATGAGTTCTTTTGTTTTTTTCAAAAATTCTTCGATGGTGTGTTTGGGTGGGGAAGGGGACAGGCGTGTTTTCATCATTATTCTCCTCTCTCTTGAAGTATCTGAAAAAGGACAACTGTGACATCGTCTTGTCTGTAACGGGTGTGATGATGCTGGGTATAGAAATCTTCAATCTTCTGGGTGAGGATATCCTTGAAAGTGGTTATCGAAGAGTGTCGATTTTCCATAATGATGTTATTCAAATAGGTGTTGTAGAACGAAAGGAGTTCTTCGATACCATCCGTGTAGATAATGACACGATCATCTTTGTGAAGGGTGACCTTGTCATACCGGTAGGAAAAACCACTTTGAAAACCGGTAGGAGGAGATTTTTCGATGCCCAAGAAACTGATCTCATGGTTGGAATTGAGACGTATAGCAAAGGGGATACCCCCACTCGAATAGAAAAACTCTCTGGTCTCGATATCCAGGATGCCCATATAGACAGCGACAAAAGGCATAGTAGACATTTCAAGGCTTGAGAGCCTCTCATTGAGCATATCAAGGAAACGGTTGGGAAGAATGGTTTCTTGGGAGACGAGGGACTTTCGAAAAGCGGTGTACACATCCTTCACCAAGACCGTGAGCATGGCAGCGGAGATCCCATGTCCAGCCACGTCAGCGACTACAATGAGATGGTAGGGTTTTCCTTCGATAGAGACTTCTTCAATATAGTAAAAATCTCCTCCCAATTCTTCACAAGGTTGAAAGAGATGCTGATAATATACAATCTCGGAAAGGGGAGTTGTCTCTGGAAGAAGTTCATACTGGAGTGTCTTAGCAGCGTTGAGATCATCAAGCATCTGCCTTGTAATTGCAGTGAGTTTTTCTTCATGAAGTTTGATGTCTGTAATATCAACAAAAGTGATAATACTACTATCGTATGAATCTTCCACGAAAACGGGGAAGGTGCGCACATTGTACCATCGATTTTTGAATTGAATCTCTGTGTGCTCTTTGAAAGAGCGTGTGGTTTTGGTTTCATCCAAGAGTTGGTTGAGCTTTTTTTGAAGGGGAGAGGGAAAAAGATGACCGAAGAATTGTCCCTGGAGAGGCATATCTTGATCGCACAGCAATTGGGCTTTGGAGTTACTGCGGATGATTCGGTTGTCTCCAGACACTTGAAAGATGGCGTCATCAGAATGGCTGAAAAGACTGTTGGCAATAGCGGAGAGGCGTTTCATGTTTTGGAGCAGGATCTCTTCGTTGGTAATATCGTGGAGAAGAATGTACATTCCCATAAACTCATCTTCCAGGGAGATAGCCTTGAGGTAGGCTTGTGTGTGGATCGTTTGGCGTTCCTCATGAGAACGAACGTTTAGATCGAGATGGCCTTTGGTTTCTCCCATGGTCTGAAGATTTTGCAAGAGAATCTGAAACTGATCAATGGAGTCGTTATGGATGAAAGAGAGGAAGGATTTTCCCTTGAGGAGGTTTTCACTGGGTATTCCAAGGAGAAAAAGGGCTCCATTATTGGCGTAGAGGATGTGAGTATTGGGGTCTGTAATGAGAATAGCATAGTCTTTGATTTGGTTGATGGTGATATTTTTAAAATCCATGGCGTATTCGCGCATGATGATGAAGAGGTGTTTGAGAAAATCATGGAGTTTTGAGGCATTGAGCTTGAGGTATTTGAGAGCACGAAGGTAGGCAATCAGGGAGAAATAAAAGAAGATGAGTACACCAATGACCTTGCCATTGGTGTTTTTGACGGGAATGATCAGGGTGCGGAAGGCTTTTTTTCGAAAATAGGCAGTGTAAAAGCCTTCGCTGAGGATGCCTTTTGTGATATCTCGACCAAGGATAGCGGGGTCCTCTTGGAGGGCAAGATTACGACGAAGAAGTTTAGGCCACAAAGGATGAGGCATGGCTTGATATTTGAGAAAGAATTTTTCTTTGGCTCGGACATAGACAAGACAGTTTTGGGTGAAAAAGGCCTTGCCAAGTCGCCCTCCAAGGTATTCGTACATTTCTTGTTCAGCGTAGGTGGCCCGGGCTTCCAGACGAAGAAATTGATCAAAAAGTTGCTCAAGAAGCACTTCCGTCTTGTAAACGTTTTTGATGTAATCCAAAAGAAAGAGGATGAGAAAGGTGGAAACGATGGCGAAGAAGAGATTGAGCCACATCATCGCGTCCCCCAGCTAAAGGATTTGGGAATGTAAGTCTGGTAAAATATTCGCATGGCCTCTGTGTCTGTCATGAAAGCCAGACAATCAATGAGAGTTTGTTTTTTGTTTGTTGAGAGGGGGATATGGACAGGAGAAGGAAGAGGTTCTCCTTTATCTAGGCGTTTTTCAAAGTCTTCCAAGAGGGCAAGGAGAATATTTTCAGCCTTTTTCATCTCTTTTTGGAGTTCTTCGTGGGTGTAGACGCTCTCAAAGAGAAAGGCACGGAGAGTGTGGAGGGCAGTGAGGATAGGTTCACTGGTGCGGATTTCGGGACTGTCCTGGGAATGAGCGATGACATCTCGTACGAGGGTGTTGATTCTGGCTGAGTGACTTTCTCCCAGAATTTTTAGAATATCATGAGGAATATCCTTTTCTTCAAGAAGTCCTGATGCGAGAGCGTCCTGAAGGTCGTGGTTCACATAAGCAATGATGTCGGCGAGGCGAACAATTTGACCTTCGATGGTGAGGGGCTTGTCTTTTTCTGACCAGAGGATAGGTTGTTGTCCTGTCTTGGAATGTTTAGCAATACCGTCTAATACCTCAGGGGTTAAATTGAGACCTTGACCGTTTTTTTCTATGGTATTGAGAACACGGACGCTGTGAGAGGCATGTTTAAAATGAGGGTCAAGGTACCGCTGAATAATACGTTCTCCAGCGTGTCCAAATGGGGTGTGTCCCACATCGTGTCCAAGAGCAATGGCCTCTGTGAGATCTTCATTCACTCGAAGGGCACGAGCAATGGTACGGGCTATCTGAGAAACCTCGAGGGTGTGGGTGAGTCGGGTGCGAAAGGTATCACTTGCCGGTGAGAGGAAGACCTGAGTTTTGTGTTTGAGTCTTCGAAAGGATTCGCTATGGATGATGCGGTCCCGATCCCGCATGAACTCTGTTCTTATATCATCTTGGGGTTCGGGAATTTTCCTTCCGCGGCTTTGACTGCTTTTGGTTCCGTAAGGGGAAAAGTATTCGTCTTCGAATTTTTCTTGGAGTTCTCTCATAGGCTCTTCCATTTAAGTTTTGTGCTTGGGGTATTCGATATTCTTCTCATGAAGTACTCTATTTTGTTTATCGGCGTTTTTTGGGCATTCTGCACTCTTTTATTATACGGAGAAGAAAGTTATACAACAAGTATTTCTTTGGTTCAAACCAATGGGGAGATTCTTCTCTCGTGGCTTGCCAATGTGGAGAAAGGGGAGTTTGTCGTGTTTGGTTCAGGAAAGCCTATTGTATCTTTAGAGGTTCTCCAACAATCTTCCAAAGGAGAAAAGGTTTTTCTTGTAGGCCAAAAACAGCAGAATCTGTATAGGTATCTCTGGAAGTTTTCTTCTTTGGGGTATCCTTATGTGGCTATTCTTCCCTCCAAGGAGAAATATACAGAAGAGGATATCATGCCGGCGTTGAATGCTAATCTGATAGCCTATAATTTCAAAGAAAAAAAAGAGGTTTTGTCTTCCAATGGCACACAAGAACAAGAAATTCAAAAAGGGGTTTCTCTCACTTTTCAGGTAAAAGGGGTACTTTTGCAGGAGAAAGTAGTGCTTTCCTGGTTTTTTGAGGGATATGAGGGACATGAGTTTGCTGTGTATAGGGTAAACAGTATTCCCCAACTGGGAGTTCTTCGGAGGATGCTTCCCCTTGCTCGGGTAAAGGGGACGATGTACGAGGATATTCCCCCTGTTGGTGGGCCGTATTACTATGTGATCATTCAGGATGGGGTGTGGGAAGTAGGGACCAATCAGGTGGTGGGACCAGTGTGGTTTCCTGCTTCTCCTCCTCCTCATCGTGGAGTGGAAAGACAGGAGATGTTATAACGACAAGAGGTGTTTTTGCCTTCTTTGAGAGGGTGAAGGGGCCTATGACATGCTGAAAAATCTTGACAAAATAGTATTTTTTCATTATAATACCAAAAAATGGGTGTAGGGATAATAATGATAAAGAAGACAAGGTTTTTTTCTTTGGTTTTTCTGGTGTTTTTGGTAGGAAATCTTGAAGCACTCGACTCTTTTGAGATGGCGGTTTTCTGTGATGGTATGATCTTTCAAAAAGCAAGTGGTGTTGTGGGAGGAGTTTGGGGTGTTTCCTCGCTTCCTTTTCAGAATGGATGGTGGTCTTCTTTGAAGGTGGGAGGAGCAGTGGAAGGGGGATGGGTAGGAGGAGGACCTTCTTCTGTTTTTCTTTTTTCTGTTGGCATGCCTTTAATGTACTCTCTTTTTTCTCGTTTTCCCTTTGAGGTGAAAGTGGGTTTGGCTCCTCTGGCCACGTGGCTTTGGGGGACTTCGTTAGAGACAGAAATCACTGAGATGGTCTTTTTGGGGGAGACTCTAGCGCAATCATCTTCCACCGAGGTTTTTTTGTCTTCTTCTTTTTCTCTGGGAGTGAAAAGCGGTGTGATGGGATATTGGTATTTTCGTCCCTCGTGGGCCCTTGTGGTAACAGTGGGGTACCATTATCGGGATATGATTATGTGGGGGCCTTATCTTTCGCTGGGGGTGGGAGGAAAGTTTTCTTTTTCTTCTCCAAAAAGGGCAAACGAAACCTCTCAAAGAGATATGGTGGTAGCAGAACAATCAGGTGTTGATCAACGTCTGGAAGAAAGGTTTACGAATCTATCTCAAACGTTTTTTGATTCCTCCAAGAAGACCCTTATTTTGACAAATATTGGGTATGCGGTGAATGAGTATGCTGTTCCCGTAGAGTGTGTGCCAATTTTGGAAGAAATTTATAGTTTCTTGGTTCAAAACACTAATTATTCTCTAGTAATTTCTGGACATACAGATGATGTTGGGGGAGAAGAATACAATCTTGAACTCTCGCAAAAACGGGCAAAGGCTATTGCTGAATTTTTTATGAACAAAGGGATACCATCAACACGACTCAAATGGAAGGGATATGGAAAATCTCGTCCTCGAGTGAAGGGAAAAGATGAAGCAGCCCGAGCGCAGAATAGACGAGTGGAAATAGAATTTCTGGAGGGAAAAAACGATGAGTAACATGGAATACTCAGGACACAAATATGCTCAAGTGAATTTGAAATATTCCCGTCGCTCTCATGCTCTTATCCAACGGATGTTGCAAATATACTTTCGGGAAGGTATGTGTCTTCTTGATGTGGGATGTGCAGATGGGATGGTAGGAAAACTGGTGCCTTCCTCATTTCATAAATACCTTATAGGAATTGAGTATGATGTTTCTTTGGCAGAACAAGCTGCGAAGGTGTATAAAAAAGTATATCAGCATGATTTGGATATACTGCCTCTTCCCTTGGATTCAGAAAGTATAGATATTGTTGTGGCGGCTGATGTTATAGAACATTGTAAAAGGGATAAGGAAGTAACAAAGGAATTGTATCGTATTCTCAAACCAGGAGGGATATGTATTATTTCTCTTCCTAATATTGCTCAATTTCCTTTTCGGTTTCAGCTTTTATTTGGAAATTTTAACTATACTCCCACGGGGGTGTTATGTGAAGATCATTTGCATTTTTATACACTCAAGACAATGAGAGAACTTTTAAAGAGAGCGGGATTTCACATTCTCAAGGAAGAAGGAAGTGGAACACTCTATTCTTTTCTTCCCGTTTGGAAGACTTTTCTTGCACCTCAGATAGTATTTTTATGCTCTAAATAATAAAGAAAATGTCGGGAGGGAACCAATGAAGAAATTCATGGGATTAGCGATGTGTGTGTTGGTTTGGGTGGGATGTAGTTCGGGTATTGTTGAGGAAAAAAGGAGAGTTGAGAAAAAAGGTGTCCTTTCACTCTCGGTTTCATATTATGCAAATTTTGATGTGTGGCCGGGAATCATGCCGGCCTCTTACTATTATGTTACTAATACTCTCCAGGGGTCTTTCGAAGATGGAACATTGTTTTGGAAGACAAACGACGGGGTGTGGTATCCTCTCTCTCATTCCATGTTTGCTTTCTCTACGACTACCAATAGACTCACCTTGGTACTCGCTCTAAAAAAGGGTGATGTTACCTATCAAAAGCAAACGAATATCGTTCTTCCTCTTTTTTCTTCGGCGACTTCTCTGGTGTATGAAGGGCGATGGAATAGTGGAGGACAAGTCCGGGGAATTTTATATCACCAAGGAAAGATATATGCTGTGCTGGGGAATATGGTCAAAGTGTATTCCACGAATGGTGATCTTCTTTTTGATTTTGGGTCAGGGAGTTTCCTCCATTACATTGTCTATGTGGACGGGCGTTTCTATGTGACAGATTATTATGGGGATAAAGTTCTTGTATATGACACGAACCATACCTTTCTCTTTAGCTGGGGATCTTCTGGGAGTGGAAATGGCCAATTTACTCGTTGTGCAGGGATTGCTTCTGATGGTACAAATATCTATGTGGCAGATGAGAAAAACAAACGTATTAGCGTCTTTACCACCAATGGCGTATTTCTCTTTCATATTCTTACCGGGGGAGCGGAACCGCGCAATGTGAGGGTGGCAGGAGATAAGGTGTATGTGTCTCTTTTATCTTCCCCCCATATGAGGGTCTACAACCTTTCTGGTACCTTGATTACGTCTTGGGATCATCCCACCATGGTGAGTTCAGATGTCTCCTTGATAACAAATGGAAAGGTATATATTTTGGATTGGGGGAGTACGAGTGATCATATGTATGTATACACAACCAACGGAGATCTTCTTTATATTACGAATCGAGATAGTTATAATTTTCTTCAAGATCCTGTTAATTTATGTTTCGATGGGTATGGACGGCTTTACCTATCAGAGAATGGGGGGATTCGGGTATTTCGAACGGAGTAGGGGATGAGATGGGGTTCTCTTTAGAGGGAGAGCCCTTTTCGTTTGCATTATTTTCTTCTCTCTTCTATAATATTTTCTATAATATTCTGAACTCTGATGAGGGGACACGGGGGAAATCATACCATCATAAGGAGGCAGGGTATGTCTCGAGGTAGGTTTCTGTTTTTTGTAGTGGTATTTTTGGTCGGTTGTGCTTCTTCTCCCACAAAAAGTGAGGTGTCATTCCCACAGGTGGATGGACAGGTCCTTGAATACACGATTGTCCAGAAGGGAGAGATTCAGGTGGCAACACTCTATCTTGTGGGTCAGGGTGGGACCTATGATTATGCCCTTCAGTATGAATCACCCGCAGAGGGAGTGGCGATGCTGTTTACCGTGAGTAGTGATCAGGTCAAAATGGTTCGCCGGCTTGTTCTTCCGCAAGGGAAAGCTCTTCTTAAATTTAATGCCAATGCTGATTGGGTGGAGAATGCTGAGCACCTGAAGCTTGAACTTGCCCTCAAGGGGTCAACTAAGAAGACGGTGATCACCTTTGAGGGTCGATAAAGAGAAAGGGGGTAATCATGGTACTGAATTTGCTTCTTCGTGATGTCTTGGGACGGGATGTCTTTGAAACTATTTACAAAGATCTTGCCATGAAGGATATCCTGGCTATTGAGAATGACTCTCGGAAGGTTACCCCTGATACCCTTTTTATAGCAGCTTCTGGTTATATTGAAGATGCTCATCCCTATATTCCGGATGCCTATGAGAGGGGATGCCGTTTGTTTTTAGTAGAAGAAAATCGGGTTGAGGAGTGGAGAAAGCAGTATCCAGAGGCCTTTTTTGTCGGTATTCCGGATATCAGACGAAACCTTGGAAGAATTGCTGCCCGCTTTTATGATTATCCTTCTCGGAAGATGATTGTCTGTGGGATCACAGGAACCTCTGGCAAAAGTACGACGGCCTTTGTGACGTATGCTGCCCTCCGGAAAATGGGATTCTCGGCAGGACTTGTTGGAACAATAGAGTATCGTATCAATGATGAGGTCTATCCTGCTCCAAATACTACTCCTGATGCTTTGATGCTGCAGCGTTTCTTTGCCGACATGGTGGAGAAAAGGGTGGAATATGTGGTGATGGAGGTTTCTTCCCATGCCTTGGCGTTAGGGAGGTTAGAGGGGATAGATTTTGATGTTATGTGTTTCACCAATTTTTCTCAGGATCATCTCGATTTCCATAAAACGATGGAAGCGTATTTTGCTGCAAAACTGTCTTGTATTGATCTCTTGAATCGCTCTGTGAAACCGAAAAAGATCTTTATCTACAATCAGGATATGGAAAGGGCTCTTGATGTGCTCAAGCATGCCCTGAGATTTCCTGAGATGCAAATCTATGCTATTTCTACGCGGGATGAGGAAGCAGATTTCCTGGCAAAGGATATAGAGCTTTCCCCTTCGGGGAGCCGTTTTGTGATCAAGGATATTCCCATATCCATTCGTATGATTGGAATGACAAATGTCTACAATTTCACCATGGCTTTTGCTATTCTTGCCCAGTGGAGGCTTCACCTTCGGGCTATTGCTCAGTCATTGGCTCATATTACGGTGCGGGGGAGGGTAGAACCAGTAGAGGGTGGGGGTATTATCGCTGTGATTGATTATGCCCACAAGCCAGATGCCCTTGAGAAGGTACTTGTCACGCTTCGTGGGACATTGGCTCAAGGGGGGAAGCTCATCAGTGTTTTTGGAGCGGGGGGAGACCGTGATAAGTCTAAACGGCCTCTTATGGGAGAAATATCGGGGAGATTGGCGGATTACACTATTTTGACATCGGACAATCCTCGTACTGAAGATCCGTTGGCTATTCTTCAGGATATTGAAAAGGGGATCAAGTCGGTGACGCGTTCTTATCAGGTTGAACCAGACAGGAAAAAAGCTATTTTTCTTGCCCTTGAGAAGGCGAAACCAGGGGATATTGTCTTAATTGCTGGGAAAGGACATGAAGATTATCAAATTATCGGGAGAGAAAAACACCACTTTAGTGATAGGGAAGTAGTCGAAGAGTGGTTTGCTCGTCATGGTATTTCAATTGTTTAGAGAAACGAGGAAGAGAATGCGCCATCTTTTTGTTGTGATAGGGATTGTGTGGGGTGTGGCTGGATGGGGAATGTTGGTTTTTTCTCCCGTGAGTGAGGTGCTCCGAGGAGAAAAACAGCTTTTTGTTGGTGTGAATGAGTTTTTGTATGTGGATCAGTTTTCTGTGTGGAATGTGGCCGAGATAGGGTTCCGTTATGGAATAACAGAGCGATGGACGGTGGGAGTTCGTTCGTGGCGGTTGGGGTGTGTTCCGGGGATAACCTATCGTGTGTTAGGGGGGGTAAATCATTGGTTCCGGTTGGATTTTTCTTTCGAGGGTGGTTATGCCTATAACCTTGATCAGAAAGAATGGCTCATGACCGTTGAGCCTGGACTAGTGTTTGATGTAACTCTTGCACGACCAGTAAAAGCCTCTTTCTCCACAGGGTGGCGAAAATTTTCCTGGGAGGAACATGTCAGGTGGAGGTTATCGGCTGGACTGTGGATACGCTGGGGGTCATGGATAGTGATTCCTGAGGTTTCCGTGATACGTTTTGCTTCTTTTGATCCTGTGCTTCCCCCGTTTTATCTCAATCCAGGGATAGCAGTAGGGGTATCGTTTTAAAAAAGGGGAGGGTATGTCAGATTATCCTCGAGGGGAGTGGCACCCTCGTCAGTCAGTGGTTCTTGTTTCTCGGCTTTCTGCCTATGAAAAGGCACCTTTTGTGGTGAGGAGGGCACGGGGGCCTTTTCTTTATGATATAGAGGGGTATAAATATATCGATTTCTTTCTTCAGAATGGTGAGGTTATTCTTGGATATAAGCCAGAGGTTTTTCAGCGGGTGAAAAACCATCTGAATCGAGTGTTCTATGGGGCAACACTTTCTCTTGCTCATTATCGTCTTGAAAAACGGGCATGGGAGTGGCTTGAAAAAGAGGGGATAAAGGCAAAATCCCTTCGTTTTTTTGAGAGTGTGGGGGAGGCTTTTTTGTTTCTTCAGGAGTGGGTGGGGTTTTCTTCGTGGGTGAACCGGACCTGGAGTGTACGGTTACCACAAGGACAGAAGAAAGGGGAGGTGGTTTTTTTTGAGTCGGTGAATAGCATGCTAGAGGAAGAGGCTTTTCCTTCAGAGGGCATGCCTATTTTGGTAGAAAATGGATGTTTTGGGAGACTGTCGAGTGGGTTGTCTCTTCATGAAGGGTGGGAGATTGTCATTGTGGGGGGGGTTCTTGGCAATGGAGCTGGGGGGGCCATGCTTGTGTCAAGGCAATCCCAGCTACCTGTGGTGGCTCCTCTTCGGACAATCATCGGTGTCGCTATGCAAACGACGCTGGAGGTATTTCTGCGCCGGGAGAAGCAGGTGGAATGGCCTGTGTTGCCTTCATGGATCCATCAAAAGGGGGGGATATTTGTTCTTCCAGAGGGAAAAGATCCTTCGCACCTTCTCTCTCAGGGAATTTTTACACAAAAGGTGGGTTTTTTCTCATTGGCGCATGGAGAGCACGAGGTAAAAAGATTGGTTCGTGCCCTTCAGGGCCAGGGAGAACCTTCTTCGTAGTCTATTTCTCCTTCTCTGTTGTGAGTGAGTACCCATCGTTTGGTGTGTTCTATTATGGATGATGTGATTGCAGGATCAAACCATAAGATGGCTTTGTTTTTTCGAAACCACGTGAGTTGACGTTTCGCATACCGGCGTGTTTCTTGTTGGATAGTGGCTATCATAGTGTTTTTGTCGTATATGCCATCGAGGTAGAGACCCGCTTCTTTGTATCCCAGAGACTGGAGGGCGTAGGCATCTTTCCCCCACTGAGCGCGGAGACGAGCGGTTTCTTCAACAAGTCCTTGTTCTATCATGCTGAGGACACGGGTGTTGATACGTTCGTAAAGGATTTCCCGTGTCCATTGAGGAGCGAGTATATACCATTCTACTTTCAGTCGCTTGTTACGTTTGTGAAGGGTGGAGAGTTTTTGGCCTGTGAGATCATAAACCTCGAGGACACGGATGAGCCTTCTGGGGTCTTGGGTTTGGTTTTTTAAGCACCACTCTGGATCGATGGTTTTTGCCCGGTGAAGGAGTTCCTCGTGGGAAAGGCTCTGGTAAAAGGCTCGACGTTCAGGGTGAGCAGGTGGACCCTCAAAGAGGCCATAATACAGGGCATTGAAGTAGAGCCCTGTTCCCCCTACGACGATAGGCACTTTCCCTCGTTTCCATATATCTTTGATGGCGGTTTCGGCGTGCTGTTTGTAGAGGCCGGCACTCACCCGAACGTTGGGATCGTAGAGATCGAGACAATGATGCGGGATACGTTCTCGGTACGTGTGAGGAGGCTTCGCTGAACCAATATCAAGACCTCGGTAGATTTGTACAGAATCGCAAGACACAATCTCACCATCTACTGCTGTGGCAAGCTCAAAGCCAATCTCACTCTTTCCCGAGGCGGTAGGCCCCACAATAGCAATGACAAATCCGTTTGACACTACCTTTCGTCTTTGGAGGCGTTGGGCTCACATTCGTAGGTAAAATTTCCATTGAGAAAATCATTGATAGCGACTACAGTAACCTTCTCTTTGCGGTGTTTGGAGATGGGGATTTCGAGGGAGTTTTCGTTTTTCTGAGCAAGGTATTTGGCGTACTTCATCATGGCAACACAGGCCTCATATTTGTTTCCCTCGAAAGCAAGTAACTTCTTAATATCGATACCCATATCTCCTCCTTAGGATACGTGTAGACAGAATAATAGTATACCAGTTTTTTGGATTTTTGTCAAATTCTTGGAGAAAACGCATGGGTTTTGTGTTTGTATTTTCATTGTGGGGAAACTTGCGAGGAGCTTTTCTTTAGGTTATAATAAACCCTCAAAGGAGAGGCTATGGAAAAACCTATTCTTCTTGTTGATGGAAGTGGGCTGGTCTATCGGTCTTTTTTTGCTTTCATTCGAAATCCCCTTATCAACAAGAAAAATCAGAATGTGTCAGCCCTGTATGGGACCCTGCGGATGCTTTTGCAGGCCTGGAAACTTCACCAGCCAGAGGGTATGGTGGTGGCCTTTGATGTCTCAAGGGAGACATTTCGCTCCAAGCTTTACCCGGCATACAAGGCACAGCGTCAACAAACACCACCAGATCTGAAAGCCCAGATCCCTTGGGTAATAGAGGTCCTCAAAGCCTTGGGTATTCGTGTGATTGAAGAAGAGAATTATGAGGCAGATGATATTTTGGCTACTCTTGCAGAAAGGTATCGAATTTCCCATCCTGTGTATATCGTTTCTTCTGACAAGGATCTTCTCCAGTTGGTAGGAGAAAATGTCTTTGCTCTTCGTCCTCAAAAGGGTATTGAGGGTATCCATCTTCTTGACAGAAACAAAGTTTTGGAAGAGATTGGAGTCTATCCCGAACAAATCCCGGATTATCTTGCTATGGTAGGAGATACGGTGGACAATATTCCTGGAGTGAAAGGGATAGGAGAGAAAGGAGCGGTAGAACTTCTTCGTCGCTTTGGTTCTCTTGAGGCTATTTATGCGCATCTAGAGACACTCACCCCTGCTATGCGTTCTCGACTTGAGGAGGGAAGGGAAATGGCCTTTCTCTCCAAGAGATTGGCTATCCTTAAACGTGATGTCTCCCTTGGTTCCGAGGTGCTTTCTCTCTCTGTACCTCGTTTGACCAGTGAGGCTGAGAGGCTTTTGGTGGAGTACCAGCTTCCCTCTCTTCTCAGGGAACTGAAGGGTGATGAGGTTTCCTCTTTTGGGGTTTCTTCTCGCCTTGAGGGACAATACAAGGCTGTGGTGACAAGGGAGGAGCTTGAGGTTCTGCTCCAGCAGATAGCAACAGCTAAAGAAGTAGTTCTTGATATAGAGACTACCTCTCTGGACCCGTATACGGCTCGGATAGCGACGGTGGCCTTTTGTCTCAAAGAGGGAGAAGCGTCTGTTGTGCCTCTTGCCTATATGATGGGACAGCCGTGGGGTGAAGAAGAAATGGTAGCGAGGCTCAAACCTCTTCTTGAGGATGAGGGCATTGCGAAGATTGGACAGAACATCAAGTTTGAGTATACGATGTTTTTTCACCGCGGGATCACGTTGCGAGGAATACGCTTTGATACTATGATGGGGGCGTATCTCCTTTCTTCTACTCGGAGCCATTTTAATCTTGAGAGTCTTTGTAGAGAGTATTTAGGTCTCGAGAAGATGGAATATGGACAACTGTTTGAGACAAAAAACCAGGATATTTTGAATGTTTCTGCGGAAAAATTGATTGCCTATGCGGGAAGCGACGTGGATGCCACTATGCGGCTTTATCGTTTTATTCAACCAGAGATAGAAAAAAACGCCCTTTCTCATGTGCTCTATGATATTGAGATTCCGCTCATTCCAGTTTTGGCCAAGATGGAGTATAGGGGTATCCGGATAGAGCGCGACTATTTTGCTTCTCTTGCGAGGGTTTTTCGGGAGAAAATGGCAGATCTTGAACAGAGGATCTATCATTTGGCAGGACATCCCTTCAATATTCAATCTTCTCAACAATTGTCAAGGGTCTTGTTTGAAGAACTAGGCCTTGCCCCTGTGAAGAAAACAGAAAAGGGAAAATTCTCTACAGATGAAGAGGTGCTCACTACTCTCTCGCAGATTCATCCTCTTCCAGCAGCGATTGTGGAGTATCGTACCTTTGCCAAGCTTCTTTCTACCTATGTCGAGGCTCTTCCTGGGCTTGTGAATCCAGTTACGGGAAGGGTGCATACCCATTTCAATCAGACAATTACAGCAACGGGACGTCTCTCCTCGAGTGATCCTAATCTTCAGAATATTCCTATTCGAGATGAGTGGGGTCGGGCTATTCGTCAGGCCTTTGTCCCTGAAAAGGGGTGGCTTCTTTTGAGTGCGGATTATTCCCAGGTTGAATTAAGGATTCTTGCCCATTTTTCTCGAGATGAGGCTATGGTGAGGGCTTTTCAAGAGGATCAGGATGTCCATACCCATACGGCAGCCCTTATTTTTGGGATTGAGGAAACCGCGGTGACAGAAGAGATGCGGCGCAAAGCAAAATCAGTGAATTTTGGTATTATCTATGGGCTTCAGGCCTATGGGCTTTCTCAGCAATTGGGTATCCCTGTGAATGAAGCCAAGCAGTTTATTGAGTCGTATTTTGCCTCTTTTCCTGGGGTGCGAGGTTTCATCGAAGAGACTCTTCAAGAAGCATATGACACGGGAATGGTGAGAACGATAGCCGGAAGGTTTCGCCGTTTTCCGGAGCTCAAGGGACGCAAGAGAAACCCGAAGGGTGGACTTGATGCTTCGGAGCGCATGGCTATCAATAGCAAGATTCAGGGGAGCGCTGCCGATCTTATCAAAATTGCCATGGTTCGGGTAGATGAGGCGCTTGAAAGGGAGGGATTGAAGGCAAGGCTTCTTCTTCAGATTCACGATGAGCTTGTTTTTGAGTTTCCTGATCAAGAAAGAGAAAGACTCATCTTCCTTGTTCGTCATGAGATGGAGGGGGCGCTTTCCCTTCGTGTCCCTCTCAAGGTAGATATTGGTATTGGGAACAATTGGAGTGAGGCAAAATCATGACACAGAGCGAATCCTCTTTCTGGTTTTCTCTTGGGAAAAAAGTTTTTCAACTTTTTCTTTTGCTTCACCTTTTTTTTCTTGGGGTGGTGTTCTTTTTGCTTGTGTTTGTGCGTTTTGTCAACCCTCCTGTCACTGGAATTATGCTGTATCGTCAGTGGGTGAGTGGACAAAGGATCTATCCTCTTGTTTTTCTCAAGTTCAGTGAGATTCCCATGGATATCAGGACAATGGTAGTGGCTCTTGAGGATGATGGGTTTTATCGCCATCATGGGGTAGAGTGGCAGGCTATGAGAAGAGCCTTTGAAAGGAATATGAAACTCAGAAAACCTTTTTATGGGGGGAGTACCATCACGCAACAACTTGCCAGAACACTCTTTCTCTGGCCTGGGAAAAGCTATCTGCGCAAGTATCTTGAGCTTCTTATCGCCCTTGAGATGGAGATAATTCTGCCAAAAAAACGTATTCTTGAACTGTATCTCAACACAGCGGAGTGGGGACCAGGGATTTTTGGAATTCAGCAGGGAAGTTTTTATCACTATAGGGTGCCGGTATGGATGCTTTCAAAAGATCAGAAAATGAGGCTCCTGGTGATTCTCTCAAGTCCCGTGAAATATGGGCCGTATGATTTTGGGCATTTGAAAATCCTCTACCAAAGGTATGCGTATCTCAAAGCAGTGTTTGGAGAATGATGGTTTTTTCAAAGAAAAAGCCCTCTTTTCATGAATTCTAAAGTCAAAAACGATTTTTTTTTTGAAAAAAGTGATTCTTCTGTTGTAGGGTACGAAAGAACAGCTTTTTGAATCGTGCTATAATCGTGCTATAGAAGAGGAAAAACAACAAGGCCTCCACCCTCGATAAGGGGGAGGCCATTACAATCAAAAGCATTTTGACACTTCATCAGAAACGCACTTCTCCCATGATGGAGAAACTTCCTTTTTCCCATGTGCTGAGGGCCTGGGCATACTCCGTGGAGAGCTTTACGTTTCCCAGGGAGAGACCAAAGCGAACGAGGGTGAGGGTACGTTCTGGGTCAAAGGCTGGAGTGTTTTCTGTCCAGGTTGTGGAGGAGCCCACAAAAAGAGAGAAGGGAGAAACTTTGTTGCCAGATGTTATCCCCGATTGAAACATCCACTCCTTCTCTCCTCGATGTTTGAGGTTCCATCCGAGTTGGATGGAATTTTCTGTCCCGATGGTTCCTCCTATGCTCCAGGCGAGGGAGGGGTGTGTTGTCTGAGAGAGAAGGAAGGAAGAAATGGGACGGGTGTACCGTGATAGGGTATCAAAATACCAGGGGAGATATCCAGATTCTCCTCGACCAAGAGTTGCCGTGAGAGAAAACCATTCCTCATGGCCACCTGATACCCCAACCATCATGCCACCTTTTTCGTTAAGTCCATCAATCTCCCCGTTTATTGAGAGATACCACAATTTTTGAGAAAGAAGGGGAACAGATGCGGATAGCCCATACCCTGTCACATAAGCCACACTCCCATTGGTAGTCTGGAAATCTCCTGGGAAAAAGGGAGAAAGAGCATCGCGCTCATTGACAACAAACCCTTTGATGATGAACTTTTCCATGGTTGTTTCGGTTCCCCAGAAGGGTCGGATGAAAGCTTCTACAGCCCAAAGATCGGGATCCGCTGGCCTATCTACAAGACCACGTATCCCCACATCTCCAAAATTTATCTGAGCAAAAAGGAAATTCTCTGAGAAACGCGAAGGATGATAACGATAAAATCTCCTTTCAAAGAGAAAACCTTCCCCAAGGGTGATCTCTTTTTCTCCCCAGGAAAGGAAGAAAAACTCTGTTTCTTTTCCTATGGTGAGAGTTTCTACGAGGGCAAACCATCCATCAGCACTTTTCCATTGGGTATCGATGAGGCCGTTGGTGTTCCAGAGGATGGGCAAGCGGATGGCTATCTGCCAAGAATCGTTGGAATAGCCTCCTTTTATGAGGACACCACTCCGATCGAAGGTGCTCAGCCCCCCTATGCCCACTGAGAAACAGGAGTTCTGGATGATTTTTTGGTTAGTTGTGGAGTCTTTTGGGTTTTCGTCTCTACCACTCTGCACACTTCCACGGACAGCAGCCACAGCCACTTCATTCTTGATTTCTATGAGGGGGCGTTTCTTTCTCAAAAGACCAGAAAGACCTTGTTTTGGTTTTGGGGCTTGGAAAAGGCTTTCTACGGAGACCATGGTCTTGCCTACCAAACGGACGAGTACCCCATCGCTTCGAAGAAGTTCTGCACTATCGTTGGCTGATGTCAGTCTGAGATATCCCTTTTCCGGGATAGTCTCATCGATATCAAGTTTTTTCCAAGGGCCCAATTCCATGCTTGCGTATTCGAGACTTCCGACGTAGGAGAGGACTGTCAGAGAGAGAGAACCAGCAAAGGCAAATGAACCAAAGAGGATAAAAAATAATAAAAAAAACCATCGTTTCATACCAGCCTCCTCTTTTTTTCCTTAACATTATATCTTCAAAGCGACAAAAAGTCAAAGAAATCTCTGCTAAAGCCTTGATTTTCTTTTTTTCTTCTGTTATAATCATAGAGGAAAAGTACCGCATGACGAGGAGGGATAGTATGAAAATAAGTCGATGGCATGGGTTGGTTCTGTTGGGTATGGTTGCGTTCTCACTTGTTTTTGCTCAGGATTATTCTCTGTACTCACCTGACGCGAGGAAAACGTTGGCACAGGATTGGCTTCAGACAGGCAAAGCGTATCTTCAGGTAAAAAAGTACTCCAAAGCCAAAAATTGTTTTCTCTATGCCCATAAACTTTATCCGATGGGAGAGGCAGCTGCTGAAGCAAGAGCTCTTCTCTCCCAGCATTTTAAGGTTTCTCTCACCTATGATGCAGAGAAAACCTTTGCTTCTTTTGTTGCTGAAGCACAGAAAGCAAAAAATATCCAGACCCGTATCAATCTTTATCTCATGGCCCTTGATGCGAAAAGAGATGCTCGTATTTACGAACAGGTAGCGCTTGCGTATCTTGCGCTTGGTCAGAAGGACAAGGCCAAGGAGTATGCCTTTATGGCCAAAGAGGCAGGACTTCCCGAACAAGAATTGGATAGTCGACTGAGAAACCTCTAATCATAAACGAGGGACCTCATGGGATGGTTTTTGGTGGCAGTTATTTTGGCTGGTTTGACTGCCTATTTTCTCTATGCCACCATGCAAGAGGGAAAGAGCAAGAAAGCACAGAGGGCTGTGGAGAGTGGGGATCTGGACACAGCCCTCTCTATCTTTATGGATGCCTTGCGCCAGGACCCAGACAATATTGATGCTCTTTGGCATTTGGGGAATATTAACGAAGAAAAAGGACTTCTTCCTGAAGCCATAGGGTACTATGTCAAACTCATAGAGATAGGCAAGGAATCAAAGCTATTTACCCTCTTTGAATTGTATAGACGCGTGGGGATGCTCTATCGAAGACTTGGTCGGGATAACGATGCTTTGGATTATCTCTTGCAGGCCTATCAGATCATACCGTCGGCGAAGGATGTGATCCGGGAGATTGCGGATATTCTTTTTTCTCAAAAGGCTTATTTTCGGGCGTTAAATTTTTATGAAAAAGGAGCAGCCTTTCTTAAGGATGAAGCCCCCTTTCTTAAGCAATATGCCTTTTGTCTCTTGATGACGGATAGGGTTGAACAGGCCCTTCCTATGTTGGAGGCTTTGGACAAGCCGTTGGGGAGGGATCTGGAATTTTTGTTTCTTTTGAGTTATGCGTACTTCAGGACCGCGGCATATCAACGAGCCCGGGAAGTTATGGAAATAGCCCTCAATAGTAACCTTTCTCCGGCGATGAGTATGATGTATTTTGGGGTAAAGCTTCTCTTTGTGTGCTATCTTCATGCAAAAAACTATGACGTGGCCAAACAACTTTGGGATCAATTGAAAAATATGGTGATGACGTATGCTGATGATAGTGGAAATAGACAACGCGAGCTTTCGATGGCATTGATCATGCTGCGGGTAAAACAGGGCTACTATGACAATGCCCTGGATGAGCTCAGGATGAATTTTCAAAAAGAGATAGCAGAGGCCAACAGCGATGGTGGTACCACCATGGAATCAAAGCAAAATCAGAGCTACCTGTATAAACTCCTTTCTACCCTGGACAAATGGAAAAAAGAACAGGAAAAAGAAACCTATATGGGCGTTTCTATGAGACAAACCCTGGACTATGCTCGTCTTGAGAATGAAGCTAAAGAGGCTTTGGTGAAATTAGACACCGTGTATCAGCAATGGCTTGCAAGTTTTCTTACAAAAGAGGAACTGTGGATGAATTTTCGGCCACGGGTATCTGTTACCTTTGACCCTGTTCCTATTCTAGAGAAGTATCTTGTTCCCAAAGATGTTGTGAGAAAGAAAGGAGAGACGGTTTCTTCTCGGGTGAGTGCCAAACAGGGAAAATATGAAGCCCTGGGGGTCCAACCAGACAATCCTTGTAGCGCGCTTCTTTCTATAGATTTTCCCTCTTTTACGATGGTGGCACGAGAATTGGCGGCGGATATGGGGTTTCGCATCTTGAGTCAGGTGGTTAAAGTTGATGCCAATGCCTATGGAGAGGGGAAAGGTTTTGATCTTCTCTGTGAGGAAAAAACCGATAAACGCTCTCGAGTACTTTTTTGCTTGAGGCGATGGACAGAACCTATAGGATCAATCTATCTCACCAACCTTTTGGCCTCGGCAAAGGAGTTTGGGGTGGAGCGCGTAGTGATGGTTTCTACGTCCCCCCTTTCTCCAGAAGCTATTCGCTGGTTGGAAACCAATCCCAAGATTCAATACCTTCCGTGTGAGGATGTGACAAGTTTTCTGCTCAATTAAACAAGAAAGGAGCACAAGATGAGAAAGATTGTAGATTTTCTTCTGAGTCTGGTGATAGTTGCTCTTGTTGGTGTGTGGGTATACAGGCTTTCTGGTCTTTATCAGGCGTTACCTCGAAACGAGATGATGTCTTATGCTCATTTTACAGTAGAGGTGTGGCTGTTTACCTTTTTTCTTGTGGCTTCTGGTGTGGTGGTTATGTGGATGTGGGCTGTGGAAAAGAATCCTCATGCTTCTACTCAAGATCTTGCGAAAGAGGTCAAAAGGCTTTCTCTTTTGTTGGATAGGAAAGATTTTCAGGTTCAGTCTCTCGCTACCGATGAACAGGAAATTAGACGCCTTGAGCTTTTTTTACGACCTCTTCGGGCTATGACGACTACGGAATGGGCGACCTCTGTGATTGAAGGATGTTTTGTCCTCTGTGGGGCAAGACGTATTTCTGTCTTTGTGAAAAGGATGGATGATCTCGTCCTTGTGAAGTCTATGGGTCTTCCTGAGGCAAAAGTGGGGCAGAAACTGGCTCTCGAAGATCTTGCCTTTCGGATGTATCAGAAACAAAAGAGGCTTTTTGTCACCGAGATTGAAACGCATCCGGAGATTGCTCGTCCCAATAGGGTAGGGTATGCGTCGCACTCGTTTCTTATTATTCCCTTGGTGAACTATCAGCATCAGGCTTTTGGGGTCATCAATCTCACAGAAAAGGAAAATGCTGCTGTTTTTACCCAGGGGGAACTTGAAATGGTGTGTCATTTTCTTATGATAGCTTCTTATAGGCTGTGTTGTCTTCTTGAGGAAGAAAAAGATATTTGATCTTTACTCCATAAGAGAAGAGAGCCTGAGTTTGATTTTTTTGTTTTTGTGCCGATATTTCTTAGCAAAAGGAAGAGGAAAAACGAGTGATAGAACGTGTACAGGCTTTCACAGTTCTTGGGAAATTGGACGGGATGCTCTATGAGATCATGCAAACTCGTCATGAGGTTTCGTCGGCTGTGATGGAGATTTCCCGACCTTCTCTCGAGGATGGCAAAGGACGTGTGATTGATGTGGTAGTTTAGCTGATATCGAGACAGATGAGAGCGATATCGTCCGGGAGATTTCTCTCTCCATGAAAAGTTCGCAGGTCATCAAGCAGACCCTGGAGAAGGGCATAGGGGGCTTTGGAAGCATTGTGTTCAAGGAATTCACCCAGCCTTTTTTCCTCAAAACTCTCTCCTTGGTGGTTTTCTGTTTCCAAAAGACCATCGGTATAAAACAATATCCTATCGCCGGGGCGGACAACTCTTGTTGAGGTTTCGTATTGGGTAGAAGGATGGATACCTATTGGTTGGCTACGCTTGGTGGCTAGCGTGGCAAAGTGTCTTTGGGTATAGAGAAAGGGATAGGGATGGCCGGCATTAGCCAGGGAAAGAAGACCTTCTTTTGTGTTGTAAACTGCATAGAGAGCAGTGAGGAAGTACCCACGTAATTGGTGAAAGAGGGTACGGTTGAGGGCCGTCAGAAAATGATCAGGATGGAAGGCAAAGGACTTGAGCTCTCCGAGTTTTTGTTTGAGCATGACCGTAAGCAGAGAGGCTGCTATTCCATGCCCACACACATCACTGATAAAAATCCCTATATGGGAGTCATCCAGTTCAAAAATATCCAGAAAATCTCCCCCTATCTCTTCCATGGGTTGGTAGAGGTAGGCAAGGGAGGGGTACTCTTTGTGGGGGAGAAGAGAAAACTGGATCTCTCTTGCCAGGTGAAGTTCTCGGCTGATCATACGTTGGCTTTCCCTGAGTTCGTTTCTCTCTCTGATGAAGATTTGAGCCATGTCCATAATAGAATTTTCAATCTTCTTTTTTTCTTCTATGTCCAGAATCTCAATGATCCAACCGGGTTCGTCTTTCATTGGGAGATAAGAAATATTGACGAGACAGGGGAGGGGCCTGGTAACAAGTGAGAGTTCCATCTCGAGATTGGACAAAGTCACCTTGCGATTGAGGTAGTGCATCAGTTTCTCATTGTCCGCAAAGAGATCGACAATACCTATCTCTGGGGAGAAGAGAGGGCCAAGGAGATCTTTTGCTCGAGTATTGGCATACCAGATACGAGTAGTATTTCCCCAGAGGATCCCACTCTGGAGGCGGTTTAAGAGATGTTCAAAAGTGGCTCGTTCTTCTTGCAGTGTGGTGGAAAGATGAGAAACCTCTTCGAAAAGGGTTTGGATCTGAAAGGTACTCATTTGGTCAAGAAAAGCGAGAATATAGCCTTTCATGTTTTGGTGAGGAAGAGACAGAGGGTAGGTGGTGAGGATGATGGGTACGTGGCTTTTGACTGGGGTGATGAGGTCTGTTCGTAAGAAAGAAGGAGGTGTGTGACACGAGACATCCAAATGAGGCAAAGATGGAAACAGTGAAAACAATGAAGGAAGAGGAGCACCAACCTCCAGGCCGAGGATAGTGTACACATAGGGATTGGCATAAAGAAGAGAGTACTTTTCATCGACAATCACAATACCTAAAGGAAGCGGATTAAAGAGGGCGGGAAAAAGTATCTCCCCTAGGTTTTCCGGGGAAGATTTCATAGACCCCCCTTCATTATGCATTTTGGGCTTTTCTTTACTTTTTCTACGTTTCAATTCGCTCAAAAGGGAAGTTCAAAGGAACTCAAAACAGCGGTTTCTCCTTGTTGGTCTATTCCAGCCTCTGTTCTGATAGCAAACCTATCCACATAGATCCGAAGTCCCAACCCGTAAACAAGGAAAAGATGTTTCCCTACTTCGTTCCAGTCTGTCCAGGCTTCTCCTGCCTCTCCAAACCCTACCCCTTCCAACTGAATGTCAAAGATCAAAAACGGGATGACATCCCAGAACTTCCAGCGGATCTCCGCATGGATATCCCAACAATGGTTGCCAAGAAGACCTTTCTCTTGAGAGAGCGTATGGAGGCCGTTGATGGAACGGAGAAGATACTGGCTTGAGGTAGGGAGATTGCCATACGATATACCATGATGCCATTTGGTGCCTATTTGCCAAGTTTTTCCGAGGGGATAATGAAAGGAAGCGGTTGATTCCCAGGAGCATGCCATAGTAGGGAGAAACACACGGAGGAAATTCTCCCAGTGCCATCCAGAGGAAAAGGCGGGATACCCACGACGAGTGTCTATCAAATACCCGAGTGAGGCATAGGAAACACTTTCTAAGGGCATTTGGTTGGTTTGCATGATAATTTGTCCGGATACCCCTATACTCAAGGTATGATCAGGACGAAGATACCATCCTACTTTGGCGTCTCCTTTCTGCCTCAAAGTCGGGAGTGTCCTGTAGAAATCTTCTGCGTATTCGACAAGATCTTCTTCTGTAGTTCCCAGAGAAACCTGGTAGAAGAAAGGCCAGAAGTTATACATGTGATCAGTGAGAGTGATCTTTTTTTGGATTGGTCCTACTTCAAAAAAGATCTCCTTGCCTTTGCCCCACAGGTTTTGTTTGCCAAAGCCCACGGCATGGTCAAAGAGTTGGGCAGTATAAAAGAAACGCTCGTTGAGTTCAAGGGAAACAGCCACACGATTTTCTCCTACAAACTCAGTGCTTACTCGGATGTTACGAAACCAGCCTGTTCTCTCCAGTCGACGCACCCAATTACTCAATGCTTGCGAGAGTTCCTCCTCTGAAAATGTTTTGCCTTCTTCATATTCCTGGAAGAAGAAAAGGATGGTTTGTGCCTCGGTTTCACTGTTTCCCTTAATGATGATCCTCTCAATCGTTACCCCGAATCCATGCTCAACAAAGAGAAAAAGTAGGAAAAGAGGGAAAAATTTTTTCATACCATGCTCCTTTTATTGAATCATGCGTTTGGCTAGTCCTTGGATGCTCAAGATGGTAAAGATAAGGATCCCGACTCCCAAGAAAAGGATATCCCCAAAAAGCCATTCGTATCTGTGGAAAAGGATGGCCCGAGCCAGGCGGACAGCGTGGGTGAGAGGAAGGATCTCAGTAATAGGGATAAGCCAAGAAGGAAGACTCGAGGTGGGAAACACAATTCCAGAGAAGAAAAACATCGGTGACAAGAAGCCCGTCATATAAAAACTAAAATGGTCAATATTTTTGACAAACGAGGTCACAAACAGGCTCAGAGAGGCAAACATAAGCCCTGTGAGAAATCCCACAAAAGGGATAAAAAGCACCCACGGTGTTCGAAGAATCCCAAAAAGAGAAACCACGGAGACTACTGCCAAAGAAAAGAAAAACCCCTTGCTTCCTGCCCAGAGAATCTCTCCTATTACCATCTCAGAAAGAGAGAGAGGAGCGGCAAGGATACCATCATAGATCTTTTCGTACTCGAGCCTGATAAAACTTCCAAAGGTACACTCATACGACGCGGTCATCATGGCGGTGGAGATGCAAAGACCACTTGCCAGAAAGTCAAGATAGGGGATGCCATCCATTTCTCGGATAACTTGCCCTAAACCAAGTCCTATTCCAGCAAGAAAAATGAGGGGTTCAAAAAAAGGGGGAAAACCATTGCTGAGAAGGTTACTTGTATACACACGAAAATGTCTGTACCAGACGCTGAAAATACGGATGAAAGGATGGGGGAGTTTATTCATGGAGTTCTCTCCCTGTCAGTTTTAAAAACACATCTTCGAGATTTGCCTGGCGGATAAACCCTGTTCCTGGGGGAACGCATTCAGCAAGATGCTGGAGAACGGTGATGTCATGGGCATAGTAGCGGATCATTTCTCCAGATTTCTCTATTCGTACATACCCTGATGGTTGGCACGAACTGGCCTTTTTTTGGGGTATTTCATAAACATACGGCTCTATATGGGATTGGATGAGTTCAGAGGGTTTCCCCTCGGCTATTTTTTCTCCCTCATGAAGGATCATGAGCCTATCCGCTATCTGAAATGCCTCATCCATATAATGGGTAGTAAGAAGGATGGTGACCCCCTCTCGTAAAAGGATGCGAAGTTTGTCCCAGATATGGTGTCTCACCTGGGGATCCAGCCCTGTAGTAGGTTCGTCCAGGATCAGGAGTTTGGGAGAGTGGAGAAGAGCGCGTGCAATAATGAGCCGTCGTTTCATTCCCCCTGAGAGTTCTCGAATGTTTGCCTTGCGTTTGTCGGAAAGGTCCATGAAATCCAGGAGTTCTTCTATCCGGGAAAGTGCGTACTTTCTGGCAAGGCCATAGTATCGACTGTAGATAGCCAGGTTTTCCTCCACAGAGAGCTCATAGTCGAGGTTATCGTCTTGGGGAACAATCCCCGTGAGGAACCTAATCTCAAGGGATTGTTTGTGGGGATCGAGCCCAAAGATGGAAATTTTTCCCTGAGAGGGAGAGTGAAAGACACGCCCATAGAGGATCTTCATCATGGTAGTTTTTCCAGCCCCATTGGGACCGAGAAGACCATAGCATTCCCCTTTCTGGACCGAGAACGAGACATTTTTTAGGGCTTGAAAGTTTTTGTAGTACTTGTTTACACCCTCGACCAGGATGGCCATTTCAGGCATAGTGTTCTCCTTTGCTGTTATTATATCACAAACAATTTGATATGGCAAAAAAGAGATGACAAAGCATGCGTGTGACGATTTATGATCCTGTGGTATGTCAAGACAGAAAAGGAAAAAGGAATACCTTTTGCAAAATATACGGAACACAAGGGTACTCTCAGTGCAAACGAGCAAAAAAATTTTCGAAAAATACTTGATTTTTTTGAGAAATATGCTATCATATAGGAAACAAAATCATAGAATGGAGGTAAGGTCTATGAAGAAGACTGTTCTGGCTACTCTGGCAGTGCTTTTTGTGGCTTCTATGCTTGTGGCTTGTGGTGGAAGCGGAAGTGGAGCTGCCAAGGCTTCGAAAGGTACCGGTGGCAAGGTGAAAGCTGGGAAGATTACGTTCTCTTACAAGCCTCTTCCTGGAGAAGAGTATGGGGTGATGAACCTTGTTGGTGACTTCAATGGATGGAATCCTTCTGATCCTAACTATGCTATGGAAAAGAAGTCAGATGGTTCTTGGGCTATCACCGTTGAGTTTGCTCCTGGTCGCTACATCTACAAGTATACTGCCGATGGCCAGTGGATCTTCCAGGATCAGTCCGAGGTTATTGACCAGATGGAACCCAAACCCACAGGTTTCATGGATGATGGCTTCGGTGGGAAGAACGCCTATATTGACGTTGAATAAGCGTTCTTTTTGAAGAAGACAAACGGGCTGCTCAAGCAGCCCGTTTTTTTATGTTTTGAGAGGGGTTTTTCTTGAAAAAAAATTCAACTGGGTGTAGTATATTTCTGGAAAAAGGAGAAAAAGGAGTACACTATGAAATGGTTTCGATGGTTACTTATCGTTTTGTTTCTTGCTTCTTGTGGGGCTCCTCGTCCCCCAGAGGCAAGGGTGGAGGAACCATCTTCTCCACAGGTACCAGTACAGAGTTTTCCAGAAAAAATGACCTTTGAGGGGGTCGGCAAGGCCTCTGAGTTTGCCGCGAGTCGGAAGATGGCGTATCAAGATGTGATGCGAAAGGCTCTTGTGACTATTCTGGGAGAGAAGTCTTATAGTTCTCAAAAGAATGCAATTGATGGCCAGTTTCTGAATACTGAGGCGCAGTTTTCCCCCTACATTCTCCAGAAAGAATGGACCTCAACCAAACGGGATGACAATGGTGATCTCATTCTTGCTTTGCGAGCCACTATTGCTACGAAGAAACTCCGAGAAGACCTTCAAGCGGCTGGATTTCTTGGTGGAGGGAGTGTGACACAACCATCGTCGCCCGTGGCAGCTCCGGAGATGAAAGAAGAACGAAAGACATCGGAACCAGAGCCAGATCTCTCTTCGGTAGATATTTCTGGCTTAAGCATCTTGATTTACTACAATCCTTCGGCCCTCAAGAAAAGTTCTGATGCTGATGCCGAAAAATATGCCAGGAGGGCGGTGCAACTTCTTAACCAGGAACTTCTCCAAAATGGGATTCAGGTGTTTGATCTTGAGTCAGCAGAAAAGATTGCCCAGGAGAAAAATCTTCTCCAGGAGGAGGCCCGTGGAAATGTGGGTCTGGGGCTTCTTTTGGCACAACAGGTGTATGCTGAGCTCTATGGTGAAGTTACCCCCACGGTGACCTATCGTCAGGGAACAACAGCCCATGTGATTCTTGACCTCAAGCTCTATGTTCGTACAGGGGCACGGGTGATAGCAAGTATCCAAAAGGGTGGGCAAGAATACGATTCCCCTTCTCTTGAGGCTTCTATCACTGCCAGTATGCGGGATGGTGCAAAAAAAGTGACAACTGAACTCCTCACTACCTTGAAAAAGTACGTGAGTGGTGGTAGATTTTATACGGTGAGACTGATTGAGGTTGGCTCGGCTCGTGATGCGACCTCGTTTGCCTCAACAGTTTCCAAACTGGAGAGGGTGAAAAGTGTGAAGCAAACCCTCTACTCCAAAAACGATAGGACAGCAGAGTACGAGGTTCAGTTTCAAGGAAACCCCAATGAATTGATGGAGATTATCTTTGATGGGGTAACCACGAAACCAGGCTTTGAGGCTCTTGATCTCTCGACTCTGCGAGGAAACGAACTGATTTTTACCATGCAGTAAGCATGGAAAAAAGATAAAAGAAAAATATACAAAAGGAGGATCTTATGAAAAGATCTGTGTGGTTTCTCATGATGGTAGCCATGGGAGTTGTGATGGTGGCAAGTTGTGGTGGCAAAAAGCCCCAGCCTGCTCCTCAACAGCCTCAACAAACCTCTCCTGATGCTGAAGCGTTGAGGATCAAGGTGTATACGATTCAGGCAAGCGAAGAGCCCAAGCCAAAGTGGGTAAACAAGCGATGGTATATTGGCAAGGATGAGGAAGGGGTGAAAACTATATACCTCACAGTTTCTGCTCAGGCTGTTCGCAAAGACAATGCCGCTCGTCTTGCTGAGGCAGAGAAGATTGCCAAACTGACTGAAGCCATCAAGCAAGTTGCCACTCGTGAGTTTGCTCTTGCTCGTGCCGGTATGCTTGACCCTGATTCGGACAAAGCACTTGAAACCTACTTTGAAGAAACTATTGCTGCTGTTTCCAAGAACGTCAACATCTCGGGGGCTATGAATGTGGCTGATTACTGGGAGTATGTTCAGGAGGTCCAGGGTGGTGAGTCCAAAACCTATTACATCTACTACAAGCAGTATGCGATGCCCTATGCTATTTTCGAGAAGGCTCGTAAGGATGCGTGGGAAAAACAACCCAAACCTGTGAACAAAGATCTTCAGAACAAAGCCCGAAAGGTTCTTGAGAGTATCAACCAGTACGAGAGTCAGGTTGCTCAGGGAGAATAGCCGTTGCCCATGAAGAAAAGCCACCCGTTGGGGTGGCTTTTTTGTTTGAAAAAAAACCTTGTTTGTGCCATAATATAGGGAAACATGACAAGAGGAAAGACAATGTTTGTGACAGATTCCTTTCGTTCTACGTGGGTGGAGGTGAACCTCTCTTTTCTTCGACACAACCTTTCTCGTATTCGAGAGCATATCGGCGGCAAATCCGTCATGGCGGTTGTCAAAGCCGATGCCTATGGTCATGGAGCCGTAGAGATTGCCAAGTTCTTGGAAAAGGAAAATGTGAACTTCTTTGCTGTGGCGACGTTAGATGAGGCGATAGAACTGCGAGAACATGGAATAACCTCGGATATTTTGATTCTTGGGCCTGTTGAAGAGCGGGGGATGAAAGAACTTCTTGTCCACGATTTGGTATCTACAGTGATTTCTGATTCGTATGCGAGGCTTCTGAATGAGAAGGCAAAAATGTTTGGGAAAAGTCTTCGTGTTCATGTGAAAATCGATACGGGTATGGGGCGTTTAGGAATCAGGTATGATGAGGCGAAAGCAATCCTGGAGGAAATAGCGGGATGGGAAGGTCTTCGGGTAGAAGGGATGTTTTCGCACTTTCCTTCAGCAGATGTAGATAGGGAATTCTCTGAGGAGCAGATTCGAAGGTGTGTTGAGGTGAGAGAGTACCTACCCCCCTATCGAAGAGATGCTTTCTTCTTGCATATTGCCAATAGCGAGGCTCTATGGAATGTTCCTTCCTCGTATAAAGATCCTTTTACCCATGTGAGGCCGGGACTTTCTCTCTATGGAGTATCCTCTACCTCAAAAGAGCTTTTGCCCCTTATGGTTTTCAAGACCAGAATTGTTCAGATTAAGAGACTTCGCAGGGGGGAAACGGTGAGTTATCTCAGACAATATACCGTTCAGAGGGAAAGGGAAGCCATTGCCGTCCTTCCTGTAGGGTATGCAGATGGGGTACCCACCCTTGGATCGGGAAAGTACGAAGTAGTGATAGAGGGAAAACGTTATCCTCAGGTTGGGCGTGTATGTATGGATTACATGATGGTAAGTCTGGGGGAATCTCCTGGGACTCTTCAAGAGGGAACAGAGGTGGAAATATTTGGACACTCTCTTCCCATTGGTGAATTTGCTGCGAAGAGTGGACGTATCCCCTATGAGGTGATGTGTGGGGTATCGAAGCGTGTTCCCCGTGTGTATAAGGGGGCATAATGCTTATTGATTTTCATACTCATTTCTATCCTGAGAGTGTGGCTCCCAAAGCTATGAAAGTGATGAGTGAGTCGAGTGGTCATACCCTTTACGGAGACGGGACATATGCGAGTCTTGTTCGTTTCATGGACGAGGATGGGGTTGCCATGGCGGTCAATCTTCCTGTGGCAACCAAGCCAGATCAGGTGATCTCCATCAATCGGAAAATGGTGGAATGGAACCAAAAACAGAGTCGGGTACATTGCTTTGCTACGTACCATCCGGATTTTCCTCAGGTGGGAAGTCTTGAAGAAGAGATGGATTTTTTGGCCAAGCACGGGATACGGGGGATAAAAATCCATCCCGAGTATCAGCATTTTTATCCTGATGATCCTCGTCTTGCGATGTTTTATGAGCTCTGTGCAAGGTATAATTTTTTGCTTCTTCTGCATGCGGGAAGTGATGTGGCTTTTGCAGAAACCCATGCTACCCCAAAACGGTTGAAAGAAGTCCTCAAAGTACGTGGGCTTCGGGTCATTCTCGCCCATATGGGGGGATATCGACAGTGGGAAGAGGTTGCTAATCACCTCATAGGGCTTCCCTCACTTTATCTTGATACCTCTTTCTGTTTGGAACTCCCCAATACCCTTTTTAAGGAGATGATCCTTGCCCATGAGCCGTATCGTGTGCTTTTTGGGAGTGATTTTCCGTGGGTAAGGCCTGCCCAGATGAGAGATAAGATTTGCTCTCTTGATCTCGGAAAACTCAATGAGGAACTCATCTTCTCCAAAAATGCCTTGTGGCTTTTGGATATCTGAGTTTTTGGAAAAAGAGAATTTTTGAAAAACCTTTTAATTTTATACCCTATATAGCCGATAAATACAAGGATAAGTCGAAACACAAGCAAGGGGTGATATATGGCCTGGCTGCAACCTTTCAAGGCTGGCTTTTACAATTCACAGAAAATTGCCCGGATTGATGAATGTCTCTCTCAGCCTTTTGATGAACTCGATGCGGTAGAATTAGGGCAGCTTCAGAAGAACCCCTACCATTACTCTCATGTTATCCGAACTCTTCCCGGTGACAAGGAGAGTTATACCACAGCGAAGCATAAGCTTTTTGGATGGTTTATTCGCGATGTGGTGGTATTTGACAAGGTATCGTCTCTTTATGCTTATGAGCAACCCTTTGTTCACCAAGGAACAATGATGCGTCGATTTTCTCTTTTTGCTTTGGTATCTTTAGAGGAACTTTCTCGTCGTCTTCATTTTTATGAGAATACCATAGATGATTATGTAGAGGACTGTTATCAGAGGGTAATAGCCTCTCAATGTCATCTTGAACCTCTCCTGATAGGGTATCACAATTCTTCTCTTCAGGTGAAGGATTTGGTATCTCGGAGCCTTTCTCAGACGCCTCTTTTCTCTTTCCAGGAACAAACAGGGGAAGAGCATCGTCTCTATCAAGTGGCTGAGTCTTCGTTAGTGGAGTATGTGGCAAGTGCTCTGGAAAAGGAAAAACTCTATCTTCTTGATGGACACCATCGCTTCAAAGGGGCACTTCGTTACTATCAAGAGCAGAAGATGGCCAAGGGTTCTGCCTACACAGGGACAGAACCGTGGAATTATGTGCTTGTGTCGATTGTCAATATGGCAGAGGAAGGTTTTGCCATTCAGCCATGGAATCGGCTGGTAAAAACCATGCCCATCTCAGCCCAGGATGCTTTGAAAGCGATAGGAAATGGGTTTAAACTGGCGGCGATTCCTTTTCAGGATGCGCTTACGGAAAAGGCTGCGAGGAAGAAATTGCGGATTCTTTTGAATGAGTATGCTTCCAAAGGGGTGGTGGCGTTTGGTGTGGCTGTGGCTCAGGCTTCAAGCAAATACTTTCTTGCTGTAGGTGGTCAGGGGTTTTGTCCGTCTGTGGTCGACACGCAAGTGATTCAGGGGATATTGGGGCTTACTCCTCGCTATCCTGATATTCATTATGAGAGTCAGGATAACCGTGCTTTTGAGAGGGTCAAAAACAAACACTATCAGGTGGCCTTTTTGCTTCAGACGATAGGATTAAGGGATTTTCTTGCTTTGAATCCCAATCAGACTTTTTCACCTCGTTCCTTTGACTTTTATCCCAAGGTCCCCAGTGGTGTGGTGCTGTATTCTTTTAAGTATTCGTGGTAAACGAGGAGGTATGATGAAAAAAAAGATTCTCTGTATCGTTTTTGCAGTGATTTTCTTGGCAATCGCTGCTTGTCAACGAGAGAAGGCTGTGGTAGAAGAAGATATAACGAGAAATGCCAATCTTTTAAAGGATGAGGTGCTTTCTCAAACCAACACGACGGCGAATTTGACCAATGAGACTTTCCTTCAGACGATTGAGCCTGTCCTTGTGGCAACGAATCAAAAGGTAGCCCAAACCGCAGGAGAATCTCCGCTTCCAGAGATTCCTGCTCTTGAGGATAAGGCCATTGAGGTGCCTCAACAAAAAAAATCCCCTACGCATCCAGTGACAAAGCCCACGATGGTCTCCAAGGTAGGGAGTTACATGAAGATAGGAACAGACAAAAAGGGACAAACACTTTCCCCACGACGATATATCAAGATCTCTTCGTGGGTATTTACCCAGCAGGGCAAGACGGTGGACTTTTATCTTTATGCGGTGCCTTATAAAACCGGCAAGGTCCAGAGTAGCCATCTTATTGGGAGAGTGCGTGGGATTGAGGTGATCAATCAGCAAGCCCAATACACCCGCTACTGGAATGGCATTACCATCCATGGGAATTTTCTCCCCAAAGGGAATTACAATATTTATCTCACCTATGTTATCAAGGATGGAGGAGGTAAGGTACTCAAAACAGAGTCTCGCTATTGGGGGAGAAACACAGATTTCTATCTCAAACTGGAATAGAGAGTGTATGAGGATATGGTGTTGACAGTACTGAAGTCCAAAATCCATCGAGCGGTCGTGACGGAAACAAATATTGATTATGTAGGAAGTATCACCATAGATGAGGAACTCATGGAGGCCGCGGATATCTTTCCCTATGAACAGGTTCATGTATGGAATATCACAAATGGTTCTCGACTGATCACGTATGCCCTGAAGGGAGAGAGGGGAAGTGGGGTGATCTGTATCAATGGGGCCGGGGCACATCTTAATCGAGTGGGTGATAGGGTGATTATTGCTGCGTTCGGACAAATAGAAAAAGAAAAAATTTTTTCATTTTCCCCAAAGATTGTGCTGGTAAATGCCGAAAATAAGATTGATACGATATTAGAGAAATAAACGTAAGGAGAGGTTTATGAGATACAAAGGGACGTGGTTAGTGATAGCATGTCTGATCCTCTTGTGTGGGTATACAACCTCACTTTTTGGCTGGGGTTTCTCGGAGAGAGATAGGGAAACCGTTAATTTGCAGACATTTCTGATTAGTGATTTTGGTGATGAGAAAGACCAGACCAATAATCTTGTGTGGAAGGCGCGTTTTTCTCGTTTTGCAAAACCCTCAAACATCATGGATCCGCAAAGCCCTGTAGATCCAGAGGCATGCAATTCTGACTATTTTCAGGGCAAGCCTCTGGGTATTCCCGAGGAGATGGAGCAAAGACAGAAATGGGTGTTTGGTGTCAAGGCACAATATGTACGCAAGGGATATAACTATGTTGAGATTCTCCCGTATCATGTTGCTCGTGCTGGCGTTGATGCCAATGGAAAACCCTCGAATAAGGGGGAAGTAAAAGAGACCAACGTTACCCTGGTAGGGGTGGTCAAAACCCTTGATATGTGGGTGTGGGGTGGAAACTATAATTACTGGCTTGAGTTTTATCTGAGGGATTACAAGGGCTTTTTGCATAGGGTTCCGGCAGGGGATATCAAGTACGTAGGATGGAAAAATCTCAGAACCAGTGTGCCAGGCTATGTTCCCCAGGCTCAGAATCATGTGCCGTTTTTGAAACCCCTTAAGCTTGAGATGATCAAGCTCTGGAGCCATCCTGAGGAGAGGGTAGACCAATTCTATGTCTACTTTGATTATCTCCAGGTTCAGACAGACGTCTATCTTGAGCGCTTCAATGGTGACGATCTGGCCAACAATAGATGGTAATAAGCCAAAGGAGAAGACTATGAAGAGAGTAGCAGGAATCAGCGTTTTGATAGTGGTCAGTGTGGTACTCACGAGTGTGCTTTTTGCCCAACAGGTGCAGAATACGGGTGGAAATCTTAGGTTGGGAGAGTTTCCCATCATCAATACCAATGCGGGGGAGTCGGCAGATAGGACAGTTGCGACAGAACTCTTGCAGACACTTCTTATTGATGATTTTGAGGCGGCAGGAGAATGGTCGGCCTTTATTCCTCGGGACTATGGGTATGCTTCGGCTATTCGTCGCGAAGGATCTCCCGCAGCCCTCAAATCTGACAAAAATAAGTATGTACTTGGTGTAAAGGTTTCGTTTATGAAAAGAGACTGGTCGTGGCTTTCTGTGACTCCAGCAAAACCAGCCAAGATCCGAGGGATTACCAAAAATCTCAAAGTCTGGGTGGTGGGGAGAAACTATCGTCACGTGTTGAGTGTGGTTCTTCGCGATTACCTTGACAGAGTTAAATACCTGCGTGGAGATAGGCTCATCTGGGTTGGTTGGAAACAGATGACAGTAAATATTCCTGATACTATTGAGCAGGAAAACTACAAGGTATCAGAAGAACGGGGGGTGACTTTCTTGGGATTCCGCATCGATTTTGAACCAGAAGATATGATTGGGAGACCGTTCTATATTTATTTTGACTATTTGACGGCGGATGTAGATCTCTACTCTGAACTCAATCTCAATGCGGATGACATGATAGACAACTGGTAAACGATGGGGCTGTCCGGTGGGGCAGCCCTTTTTTCCTTTTTTTGACGAGGAGGTGGGGGTGAAACAAAAAGCGTGGGTAGTCTCTTTCCTGATTCTGGGAGGAATACTTTTTCTTTTCACGTGTGCCAAGGTTGTGAGACAGACAAGTGAATTTCGATTTACGGAGAGGATTCCTTTTGTAAAGGAAACGAATTTTGTGGCTCATAAGAGTTATGTGTTTTATGGGGTATTTTCCTCAGACGGCACGTACCTTGCCACGGGGAGTGCTGACCGTACCGTGAGACTATGGCAAACGAAAAATTGGCAACAAGTAGGAGAAATACAGGAAACCTATAGTCAGATTTGGGGGATGCCACTTGCTTTTTCTTCGGATGATCGTTATGTGGTGTATGGAGCCTATGATACCCTTGTTCTTTGGGACATGAGAGAGAAGAGGATTCTTGCGAAAAAAAAGGGGCACCATGGGGGTATTCAGACTATAAAAAAGGCAGAAGACATGGTAGTAAGTGGGGGATCAGACGGTTTTGTTCGTTTGTGGAGGCTCCCAGATCTGTCTCTTGTGAAGGAGAGAAAAATTTCTTCTCGTGAGATATGGAGTGTGGCCTATGACCCTCAGAAACGGGTGATAGTGGCGGGAGGGGAAGATGGTTCTATTTCGGTGTTTACTTTTCCTGAACTTGTGCCGATATATACAACGAAAGAGCATCTTTTGCCTGTGGAGTATGTTTCAGTGGCCCCCGGTGGAAAAATATTTGCCTCAGGGGGAGGTGAAGGGGTGATCTTTCTCTGGGATGAGATGAGTGCGACGCCCCTGAAAGCGCTTCGAGGGCATGTTGGAGCCGTGCTCGTGGTAACGTTTTTGGATGATACCTACCTTGTGAGTGGAGGTGAGGATGATATGATCCTCTTTTGGGACTGGCGCCAGGAAAAGATTGTGGGAATGGAAAATGTGGGTTCCGATGTGATGGCCCTTCAGTATGATCCGGTGAGCAAGAAAATTTTCGTGGGGACAAGACAAGGAGACGTCCACATATGGAGATTTCAATGACAAGTCCATATACCAATGGAGAAAGTTATGGATAAAGAAATATCTCAAAAGAACGAAATTATTAACCTCTATAACCATGCAAGGATCAAACGTCTTGGGGTTACTCTTCAGGAGAAAAAAACCAAGTTTCATCTCACCGGTTTTGTGACACGTGTGGATATGAATATGGTGAATTTCTTTTTTGACAAAGAACCTGCTGTTCTTCCTATACAAAACGTTATTCTTTCTTTTGAATACAATAAAAATTTTTACTACTCCTCTCCTACGACGGTGAGGCTCTACAATTTTCAACTTCGTTCAATAGAGGTACTTCTTCCAGCGAATGTATGGTATCATCCTGTGAGACGGTTTAGTCGCCACAGTCTGAAAGATTCTGAGATTCTGAAGGTGTGTATAAAAAAAATAGAAACCAAACCGCAGGAGAGTATCCAGGTGAATATCTCGGAGCTTCCGGAAAACTTGCGGGTTATTTATCTTGCTTTGAAAGAGGACAATCCCGATCTCAAGAAGATTCTTTCGATGGTGGGGGAGGAGATAAAGCGCTTTAGTTCCCAATTCAAGATCAATATCTTCAAAAATCTTGACCAAATTTCTCCCCTGGAAAGGGTGGTCTATACCTACAAAAAGCCTTTTTGGATTGCTGATACAGATAATATCCCCAACTACCTTCATATAGGGGAAAAGTTTGGGGTGATTGGGTATGAGAAGTACTTTGAGATGATAAAGAAAAAAATGGCACCAGATATTCTGGACAAAATCCGACAGACCTACGTGAGTCGGGGCATTCTTTCCTATTTACTTTTGCCAATTCTTATTGGGGATAAGGTAGTGGGGGCCATTGAAATTACTGTTCCAAGAGATGGGGGCAAGAAAGAACTCAGTATCTATGATGTTTTTTATATCCGCAGTTTGGCAGATATTATCGGAGAAGTATTGGTGAAGTCCTATGCCACCTCACCAGAAAACAAGGAGGAGTATCTTGAGGTTGTGGATATTTCCTTGGGGGGGATTTCTGTGGTCAATAAAAATATGTATTTGATGCATACCATCAAGGAAAATACTATTCTGAGACTGGGGATCCAATACAAGGACGGAGAGCTTGACGTAAGGGCAAGGGTGATTCGGACAAATTATATCCCTGGCGAAAATGCAGGGGTGACTATGGCCATGGAGTTTCTTGGATTGGAAGAAGAAGGACGGCAGATACTCTCCAAGATTATCAAAGAGAGTGAGAAGGGTGAATGAAAGAACAAAAGCCACGAAAAGAGATATTTCTCTGGAAAAGATTTGTTGCCTGGTTTTCAGAACCAAGCAATAGATTGGTGTTTGGTCTTTTCCTGTGTTTGATGGGGCTTGTACCGTTGGTATGGTGGGTGGAATGGAGAGGAGGAAATACCCTCTTTCGCACGCTGGGGGATGCCTTGTGGTGGCTTATTGTGACTATTCCTACGGTTGGATATGGAGATATTGTTCCGAAGACTGTAGGAGGGCGTGTGATAGGAGTGGTGGTGATAGTGTTTGGTGTGGCATTTTATGCTATCTTAAGTGGACAGATTGTGTCCTTTTTGATAGATAAGAAACTCAAAGAAAGGAGAGGGTTATCAGTGGTGAGGGTGAAGAATCATATCCTTATTCTTGGGGTGAATAGCTATTTGGAGAAGCTTCTTTCGGTTTTGCCGGAGTTCACCCAACAGCGGCATTTGTGTGTCGTTTTAGTCAATGACATGACGGAGGATGAGTTTCTTGAGGTGAAGAACAAATTTCCGCACTTTGTGATGAAGTTTGTGTTTGGTGACTATACCAAGGAGAGTGTCTTGAAACGTGCTCATGTGGAGAATGCCACGCATGCCTTTATTCTGGCGGACAACTTTCATCATAGATCCCTGGATGATGCGGATGAGCGGACGATTATGGCGACCCTGAGCCTGAAGGCTTTGAATCCAGATCTTGCGGTGAGTGCAGAGGCAATCAAGATAGAAAAAGCAAGTGCTTTGAAAAGGGCGGGGGTAGAGCATGTGGTATTCAATGGGATATTCAGTCCGGCGCTTCTCTCAGCGTCCATGGTTTCTCCTGCTATGCCCCTTTTTTTTCAGGATCTTGTGGCGAGCTATGAGAATCCTCGTCTTTTGATTATTCCTGTTGATTCTCGTTTTGTGGGGAAGAGCTTTCGAGAGTATTTTCTTGCTCTTCGAGAGAGGGAGAAGCTCATGGTTGTAGGGCTGTATCGTACGGAAAAGGAGCTGAGTATTGAGGACATGCTTTCTGGAAATGATGCGATTGATGAATTTATTCGTTCAAAACTTGCTGATGAAGTAGGAGAGGAGGGGGTAAAGTATCATGTCAAAATCAATCCGCCGGATGATTATGTGATCTCTCGAGATGATGCCTATGCGTTTGTTATACGGTAAGGGGGGGCTATGAAGGGAAGAGAACGGGAAGAATTTTTGTCTACCCTTTCTTTGTTTTCGGAACTCACGGAACAAGAAAGGGTTGTGGTGGCTTCTCTTCTCCATGAGAGGCGATATAAGAAGGGAGAGGTGATTGTGAGTGAAGGGGAAGAAGGGACGTCGCTTTTTTTGTTTAGAAAGGGGGTGGTACAGGTGACGAGCCAGATCACGTTGCGACGAGCAGGGGAGGAGTGGCTCGAGGCAGAAAAATCAATTGCGACCTATGATGAGACGAAGATGCCTTTTTTTGGGGAGATGTCACTTTTGACGGGAGCTCCCCGTTCTGCTACCGTCAAGGCTATGACCGATGTGGATCTTTATGAGGTATTTCAGAAGGACTTTTATCGTCTTTGTGATGAGAACCATACCCTCGGGTATAAGCTTTTGCGGGCCATTGCGGGGGTGTTGTGTGAACGTATCCGTACTCTCAATCAGAATATCTTGAAACTGACAACAGCGCTTTCTATTGTGGTGAGCAAGCGAAAATGAGAGGGAAAGGATTTGCTTTTTTAGGACAAAAAGGGTAAGATAAAAGAGTATGAGAAGAAGACAAAAAGCATTTGTTTGGCCGCGGGTGAGTCTTCAAGTGAAGGTGGTATTTTTTGTAGCAGGTGTCTTTCTTGTTTTTGCTTTTCCTTTTTTGCGGTATAGCACGCTTCAACAGAAAAAGGCCCAGGAAGATCTCATCGCAAAAAATCTTCGTGTGTATCTTGAGGCATTTCGGAGGAATGTGGAAGAGTATGGACGAGATAAGTGGGGAGAAGTGGTAGTCTCTTCTCCTGAGACCCCTTTTCTCTCTTCTACGACACCAGAGAACGAGGAAAACGTTTTGAATCGCTTTCTGGAGAATATTTTTGGCACCCAACAGAAACAAAAGCAACTTCAGAAGCAGATTGCTGTACTGAAATCTGCCATGAAAGAGCAAACCCGTCAGCAGAAGCTTCAACAACAGAAGCAACAGCAGATTCTTATTCAGAGGCAGTATCAGTCTATTCAAGAGTATCTCTATACCTTGACCAATATTCCCTCTTTTACCATGGCTTTTTTTGTGGATCCGAATGGATATGTGGTGTTTCATACGATACCCTCAGCGATCGGGGAAAAGATTAGCGAGACCAATCGAGGAGTTATTTATGATGGGTATCTCCCCCGTTTGTATTTTGTGAGGCTTCAGCGATCCTATGAGGCTTTTATTCCTTTGTATGACAAGGCTTTTATAGAGAGTAAGGTTGGCCAAGAGTGGCAAAAGTATATCTCAGACCTTGAGGCAGGGAAATTGTTTCGGAAGAGATCTCTTCCTTCGGAGGTACGGAGAAATTTTGTCTATATTAGGATGTTTGATGAGACGTATAGGCGATACTTTACCTCCTCTGGGGATCTTACCGCCGCTGGAGAACGCCTCAAATCCAAGGGAGTGATGACATCATCTTTGGTGAGAGGGGTGTATACCCTGAAGGCACGTTTTGATCAGTATAAGCGAGGGCAGGAAATTACGCTTTCTTCCAATCAGATGGCCAACCTCGTAAAATGGTTTCAGGTGACAGGAATGTCTGAGAAAGAAGTGAAACACCTTCAGACTCTTTATCGGAAGAAGCGAATCTTTGCCCATACCAACCTCCTGGGAGAGGAGGAGAAGCAGACACTCGTTTTTTTGGAGAGTATAGAACGGTATTTGAGAAGATATCTGGAGTTTTCTCCCTCACAGGACAAGAAAAACTGGAAAACCACAGAGGCTTTTGATGAACTTCTGGCAGGCTATGCCTCGAATCGTGTGGAAATGGGGAGGGTTTCTCCTCTGCGTTTTACCCAGGAGGGGTATACAGCTGTTTTTGAGAAGACGTATTTTGTCAATAGTATCAAAAAAGCCGCAGAATCTTGGCTTATGCTGAGTGCGTATTGGACACAGAGTCGGGATTTTGATAGCGAGACGGTACATAACCTTTTTCGCCATCTCTATGCCCCTTACCGGACAGGGACGGTGGCAATTCTTCTTTCTATTGACGATTTTGCAAAGCAACAAAAGGAGATAGAGCGTCGGTCGGTGGATTTGGCTCTCTTTTTGCTTCTCAGGGTGCTTTTGCTTGCCTGGATCTTTGTGAGGTTTTTGCTTCAGTCGTTGGCGAAGCTTGCGGAAGGGACAGAGGAGATTGCCTCAGGAAAGTGGGGAAAGCAGGTCGAGGTGCACTCCTCGGATGAGATTGGTGATCTAGCCGACCGTTTCAATGCGATGAGCCTTCGGATTGCCAAGATGTTTCAGGAGGTGAAGGAAAAAAGCCGCATGGAAGCGGAGCTTGAATCAGCCAAGGAGATTCAGAGTGCTATCCTTCCTAGGGAATATCCACGGGTTTTGGGGTATCTTTTCAGTGTGTATTATCAACCACAGACTGAGTCGGGAGGAGATTATTATGACTTTGTGGAGGTAGGGGAAAGTCGGCTTGGTGTGGTGGTAGCCGATGTTACTGGGCATGGAGTAGGGGCCGGCATGGTCATGGCTATGCTGAGGTCTACTCTTCGTACCTATGCAGTAGGAAAACTGGATGCTGCCAGGGTACTCAAAGAGGTGAATCCCATTCTTTATCGTGATACGTTACCCACGATGTTTGCTACGGTTTTCTATGGGGTTTTGGATACCAAGAACCATGAGCTGTATTACACGAGTGCAGGGCATCAACAGGGGATTCTCTACCTCCCAGAAGAAAAAAAGATCCGCCTCCTTAAAGGGGGAGGAATGCCAGTAGGAATGGTGGAGTCTTCCATTTTTGATCCAGAGATGCAGCTCTACAAGGTATCCTTGCGGCAAGGGGAGTTTTTGATCCTTTATACCGATGGGATAACTGAGGCAAAGAATCAGAAAAGTGAGGAGTTTGGTGAGACGCGTTTCTATGAGGCGATTGTTCGGTATGCTTCTCCAAATGTAGAAGGAATGCGAGATGGCATCATAAGGGAACTCTCTACCTTCTGTGGAGAGGCACCCGCCACCGATGACAAAACCATGCTGATTGTGTATAGGGCATAGAGGCTGAGAAAAAAGCCTTTCATGGGGTGTGGTAGGAGAGGTACAAAAAGATGTTTCTTTTCTCTCTTGGTAGGGAAATATCCTTGAGAAAAAAGGTTTTTGAAGAAGGCGGGAGTGATGTTTCTTCCTGTGAAAAAAAAGATGAACAAGGCTTGAAAAAAGAAACCATATCTTGATGCTTTGAGAAGATGTCGGGGGTCTTGATTTCTCACAAACACTTGCCGATAATAAAAAAAGAGGAGAAAAATGGCAAAGTATCTTATCGCTCTTCATGCTCTTGGTCTTCATGCTGCCTATCTTGGATATCTCAAGGAGTTTTTTACGGAAAAGGGGTACAAGGTGCAGTGTCCGGATCTTTTGGGATTTGGACGGACAACCAAACAAAACCGGGGGGATATTGAGACGTTTCACGATTATACCAAGGAGGTGGCTGAAATATCCCAGGAAATACGAAAACATGATCCTAAGGCAGATATCTTTGTGTGGGGGGAGAGTATAGGAGGGACAGTAGCCCTTCTGTATGCCCTCGAATATCCCAAATGTCCCCGTGGGGTAGTGGCTGTGAATCCTGTGTTGTCTACAAACATGGGATTCTCAAAGATTCGCAAAGTCCAGCTGGATGTGATGGCTTCTCTCCAACCTGATAAACAAATTGAGCTACCCTTTCTTCTTCAGGATATGACAGATGACGAAGTGGTAGCAAAGGCGATTGCTTCTGATGAGATGGTATGCTCATCGGTTACAGGGAGATTCTGGTTTGCGTTGTCCAAGGCCTGTGTTCTTCTGTGGACAGATGCCACACGAATACGGGTTCCGTTTTTGATTCAGTATTCGGTAGGGTCGTGTTTTGTTTCTGAGAGTGTGATGGAACATATTCTCTCTGTGGCCCCTGTGGATCTGAAACAAAAACAAGCCCTGGAAGGACCATTTCTTCTTTCTTTGAGCCGAGGGAGAGAGGAAGTGTATCAAAAAGCGTTTTCCTTTTTCGAGTTGTGCGATTCTCGGAGGAAATAAAGCATTTTTCAAAAAAGATAACTCAAAGAAACCAAGCCTCTTTCTATTGGTTGAACTTCTGGGAGGAAAAGAGAGAAAAGATAACTATCTACCCACGTAAACGAAAGCTGCACGTTTTTTCCTATAGCCCGGAGTCCTACGGCAAAGGCCCATTGTCGGAGGGGACGAGGGTATGTCCAAAGATGGTCTGTCCACAAGCCTGCATGAAAAGGTATATTCCACCAGGGGAGTTTTCCTCTCCAACCAAGATGAAAGGTAAAGGGGGTAAGAGGGGAAAAAAGCGGCCTCTCGGTAATATCATCGTATGAGAAAAAGAGAGTTGAGGGATCGGTATAGCTTATTTCTCCAAACCATTCTCCTTGTGCCGAAAATGTGGAAATCCCGATAGCAAAACGAGAGGGGAAATGTTCTGTGACATTTCTTCCATAAGGAGAAAAAGACCACTCAAGTTTAGGAAGACTTTGCCAAGAGACTCCTGTTCGCCAGTTTTGGTTTATCTGCCAGAGGATTCCGAGGGAAAACGTTCCGCCTCTTGTGGAGGAGGAATATTCTGTTCCACTTACCATACCCACAAACCCTCCAACGCGAAGATGAGGCAAAAGAAGCCAAGAGCCACTTAGTCCAGACCGGTAGATTGCCAGGTCAGAACCAATCGATCGGATAATCCGTCGAAGAGAGATACCTATTCCATACTGGGAATTTCCTATAGAGAAGCCGAGGTAAGGGAGGGGATCGGGGATGAGGGTATATTGTCCACTGAAGGGATCTCTCACGGTAAGGGAAGCGGAGAGATCCCAGACGAGGATAGGTCTTCCAGAGAAACCAGTAGCCGCCGGTTGGAGATCTGGGGAAGCGGTAAGAGAAGTGGTATATGCTCCCCCAACACCTGTGCTATCCGCTCCCGAATCAGGAAAGTACCATGTTCTCCACCCATGGAGAAGAAGAGGAATACCTACCAGAGCAAAACACCAACGAAGAAGAGAGTTATTCATGATCTACCTTGAAACTGGCCATAGCCTTGTCGAGTTGTTGGATAGCATCAAAACTCTTGCTGAAGGCATCTCCAAGATTTGCATAAGACTGGCTGATAAAGGAGATACCCTCCATAAGCCTTTGACTGATAGAAGCGAGTTTCTCAGCCGTATCTCCAAGATGAGACATGATTTCGGAGAGAGAAGCATCATTGGTTTCAATGATACTCACATTTTCCTTGATGGTTCTTGCTACCTCCTGCATCTGGGCAAGTTCTTTTAAACTTGCTTCAGCAGTGGAGGTTTCTTGTCGTGCCATTTGGGCGATGGATTCTATCTGGCTCGTGGTGGCTTGCATCTCGTTTTGCATAGTCTTGAATATTTCGTTGAGTTTTTCATTAATAGAGGCCCCTCTCTCATTTTTCTGTTGCATCTCGTGAATGAGAGACTCTATCTGGCGGGCTGAATCAGCGGTATGGATGGAGAGTTCTCTCACCTCAGACGCCACTATAGCAAAACCTTTCCCGTATTCTCCTGCGTGTGAGGCCTCGATAGCCGCATTCATGGCGAGAATATTGGATTGATCTGAAATGTCCATGATGAGCTTGACAATCTCATAGACTTTTCTGTTGGTTTCCTGGATACTCCGTGTAGCCTCAAGAAGATCCTTGAGACCAGCCGAACCATCTGTGATGACTTTGGAGAGTTTTTCGAATCGTTCCGTGGAAGAAAGGGTCATAGAGATCATGTCCTTGAAGGTAGAAGCCACCTTCTGAAAGGACTCAGAGACATGCTCAAGAACGCTTTGCTGGTTTTGGAAATTGGTGATGGCCTTTTTGACCTCTTGCATGGTTTCTTTGAACCGGAGAGAAGCTTCTTTGATCACATCAACCTGTGCTTCATAATTTTCACCAGCTTCCGTGATCAGGTGGGTCACCTCTTCGGCCTCTTCTCGAGACTTTGTCATGATATTGTTGGTAATCTCACCAGATTGGCGAACAATACGCTGCATCTCTCTGATGGTGAAAAAGGTTTTTTGGAGTTTTTCGAGGATTTTGTTGATACCAGCCGTCATCATTCCCACGTCGTCAAAGCTGATAACATACACACGATTTGCCAGGTTCATATCTCCTTCTGAGAGTTTGACAATCTGATTTCGTAGGTTCGAGATGTGAGATTGGTTTTCCCAGAGGATGGTAGCGAGGAGAAGGGAGCCCATGAGAAGAAGAAATCCCTCAATAAAAAGAAAATGAAATATTACTTGGGTGAAGGAGACATTCTGAGAGGTTTGCAGCACATGATACTGATAGTAGAGGATCCCTATGGTACTAAAAGTCGTAATGAAAAAAAGAAGAAGAAATCCTGGCAAAAATATTTTGTGAAAAGTGGATTCGTATTTCTCGGTACTATCCTCAAGAGAGGTGATTCCCATGAGGTATTTGGCTTCAAGCCAGGCCAGATTGACCATACGAGCGGTGACGAGTCCATTGAGGATACCAAAGCTGAGGGCGAGAATGAGACGACTCATCCAGTAGAATGGGACAAAGGGTTTCTGTTCGATGATAACCTCGGCGAGAAAATTGAGAGCCGCCCCAGTTGCGTAGGCGAGAAGTCCAACAAGAAAAAGAAAACCCTGAATAGCGTGAAAAGACCGCATGGCTTTGTGTCTGAGCCAATGGGGGATATCCTCTCCCTTCCTGGCAAGGAGAGTCGCTCTCGCCACAGGTCGGTAAAAAAGATAGACAATAAAAGAACACAGAGGTCCCAAGAGAGTGACTACTCCTGCCATCTTTATCCAAAAAGACGTTCTCTCCTCAGGACCCATCACAAAGAGAAAGGGCAAAATCACCGAATAGAGGGAAACAGAAAGATAAATACTCACGAAGGTGGCTATGATAACGCGAAGGGTGAGAGAAGACGATGTTTTCATGAGTGAACTCCTCGAAAGGCAGCTTTTCTTTTTTTTATCTATCGACAGAAAAAAGGCTTATCTTGAAAAGCAAGAGAAAAAAGACGCATTTTTGTTTACTTGAGACTACCTTCTTGAATACGATTTTCCCACACTTCTTTGGACACCATGAAAAGCCTGAGATTTCTATAAGAGAAAGCTGCTTACTTTTTTAAAAAGAAGGATCTCTTTTTCCCTTTCTCGTACGCTCTCACTTTTTTCTTGAGTGAAAGAGAAAACCCTAGAGGTAAGCCAATCCATAACGAAAGCATCAAGCAAGAGATAACCTTTACACCGAATTCTCGAGGTGTGGAGGAAGTGGACTATCTGACAAGAAAAATGAAAAGGAAACCCGAAGAGCAAGCCTTTTCACAAGAATGGACAGCTTGGGAAAACACAATGTCCAAAAGGGGGCTTATTTCTCTTTTCTCACAATACAGGTGAAGACCTCGGTGTTTTCATCTACTCCTCTGTCAAAGATACATTGCCACCCATAATTATCCACAATACTGATGAGTTTTCCTACCTGGATAGAGAGTGTCACACAGAGGGTGTCTTCGTTTCGTATAGCCGACTCTAATATAATACCCTCTGCATTGAGATAGGGATAAACCTCTCGAATCTCATCAATATTGACAATCTCCATACTCCCACCTTGTATGATGACTATAGTATAGCATAAAATTATCAAAAAAGCAATTGGTGAGGCAGGCATACCTCTCTTGTTAGTCTTTAAATAGGCTTTGGATCTTGCTTCTTGAGACGAAGAAAAACAAGCAAGAACGGTGGTTTGTTTTCGAAACACCGTGAAAACAAAAACCCCCTGCCATAGGCAGGGGGATCTTTCTGAAAGATTTTTAGGGAAGAGTGAAGGGCCCCACATCATCCATGATCATAGGCCCATTGGGATCGCCACCCATTCGGTATGCCTTGGGTTCTGGTTCAATGGGACGATTGGCACTTTCCATTCCATCATAGTCCCATGTGGTGATATAAATTTTCATACCGGAGATGTCTTTGGGGTTTTCAAAGGCAGCAGCGGGATACCGAAGGGTGATCTGGCGTTTTTCTGTGTTCACAATGATCTTGGGAGAAGCGCTGACAGGGGTTCCATACTCTTTTTCACTTGCCCCACGGCTGGAGTAGAGGGAATTGTTCCATCCCCCTACCATGCTCATGTAGTGCCAAGCAAATCCTGCAGGAGTTTTTGCCTGCTGACGAGGAAGAACCGTAGCCCCTCCCTCTTTTCCGGCAAGAGAGAAGTAGATATAAAAGGTGACATGGTCAAAACCGTTTTTGGGGTTCCAGACGGTGCTGATGGGTTTGGCCATGGTGAGCGTGATCATGAGATTGTTACGTGCTCGAAGGATCTCTACCCTCTCAATATCCATCTGGTGATCAAAAGAGACGTCCGTGGGATATCGATAGTTTCCAAAGGGGCCTTTGTCATCTCCTACAGGATCTGTGAGGGACAACACCTTTTTGTATTCAATCTTCACCTCAAAGGGATAGGTGGGACTTACGACAACGTCCCCCCCAGGGGTTATGCCATACAGGGTACATCGGTGGGTGCCATTGTCGAGGGATTCGACGGGAAGAAGGGTTGCCCATTCGCCTTTCTCGTTGGCTGTGACAGGTATGCCTGTATTGATTTTTCCATCAATGACGAGAAGAACGTTAGAAACCCCTGTCATCTTCCCTCTCAAGAGAAGGTTGGTGGAGAGAATTTTGGCTTTTGGTATCTCCAAAGAGATGCTGGCTGGCACAGAAAAGCCCGTCTGAGTAGGACGAACCATGGCAACGAGAGTTGAGCGTCCTTTGAGAACAAACGAGATCTTGCCCGAGATGTCAGTAAGCAGTGGTTTTTGGACCTTTCGTGTAGCATAAAGAACCTCGAGAAGAGCAGGACCTTGAGTACCCAAGGAAAGGTTATCGACCAGGGTATCTTCCTCAGAGGTATTGAAGATAACTACGGCAGTGTCTTTTTCGTCCTTCATGAGGTAGGCAAACACACCAGGGCCTGTTGGATCATCCTTGATAGGGATAATATCCCCTCGTCGAAACACCTGGTTGGTTTTTCGTAGCTGTGCCATATCTTGTAAAAAACGATACATCTCCCCATCTGTGGCAAATCTTTCCTTGCCACCAGACCCATACCCCGTGGGAAAAAGAGAAGCACGAGTTTCGGTGAGTTTTTGTTCTGTACCGTAGTAGATGACGGGGATACCAGGAATGGTGAAAAGAAACACCAATGCCTGTTTGAGAGCCGGAACGGTAGCTCCCTGAAGGAAACGATTCATATCATGGTTGTCTATAAAGTTAAGAAGATAATGTATGTTGCGGAAGTTTTTCTTTAGAGCGGAGAATCGGTAGGTCATGAGAGAGGTTTCTCCACCTTCGGCAAACACCCGCTTGATCTCTTGTTGGAGAGCAAAGTTAAGGACACTGTGGAGTTCTGGCTTTTCAGGGGTGCCAAGATAGGAGCTTGCCTGTTTTTCACAATCATCATGATAGGGAGTAGAGTTAAACCAAGCCTCACCAAAGGCAAAGAAGTTGGTTTTGTTGTATTTTTTGGCCATCTGGGCTACCCCAGGGGAGGCTTCTTCTTTGTCGTGGATAAAACGGTGCCAGAATGCGTGATCAACATACATAATAGTGTCGATACGGAAACCATCAACCCCGACATTCGTGATCCAAAAATTATACGCATCCTTGAGGGCTTTGATGACGATCTCATTGGTTGTGTTCAGGTCATCCAGATCGGAGAGCTGGTAGTAGAGTTTCTGATAAGGATCTTGATAATTGTTAATAGGGGGTGTCCAGTGGTAGATACCAAGCTCTCGCTGTTTTGGGTCTCTGGGATCATTCTGATCAAAGGGATAACGTGTAGGTTTGTCGGTAGGAAGAGATTTTGTATTGAGCACAAGGTTTTGTGTGACGTTCGACGGGTTATAGGTATTCGTGTAAGTGAAGAAATTCCCTACATGGTTGCAGACGATATCTTGAACAAGATACATTCCTCGCTTGTGAAGCATAACGGAGAGGGCTTGATAGTCCTCAAGGGTACCAAAATGCTCATCCACAGCCATAAAGTCACGTGCCCAATACCCATGATACCCACCATAATGGATGAGAGGATCCCACCACTGATTGGCTACCGGAGGAGTGATCCATATAGCCGTAGCCCCTAACCCCTGAATGTAATCTAGCTTAGCAGCAATACCGGCGAGGTCACCCCCGGAAAACTTGGCGTTTTCTTTGGGGTCGTACTCCCCAGCCTTCATGTCGTTATTGGCGGGATTCCCATCATTGAAACGATCAATCATAATGAAATAGATGATCTGATCTCGCCAATCTGGACTTGGGACATGGAGATACCTTGCTTTGTCTTCTGGGGAGACAGAAAGGGTAGAAGTTGTGGTAGGTTTCTTGGGCTCAGACGACGTTTTCACTGGAGAACCACATCCTGTCATGAAGGCAAAGCAAACACCACTTAAGGTTACCAAAGACCATACGGTTTTTCTTTTCATCTTTCCTCCTTTTTTCCTTTTTGATAAGGGTGAAGAAGTATATCAGATCACAAGAAAAAAGTCAAGAAAATTGGTTAAACGTTTAACTTTTTCTGTAAAAAAAGCAAAAAAAGAGATGAAGAAATACGGTTATTTTTTGAAAGAAAAGAGCAGAAGAACGTTGGCAAGGGGGTGGAGAGACAGGGAAGGAAAAACAAAAAATAGAGAAAAGAGAGAGGTTTTTGAATGGAAAAATGAAGCGACAGGCAGGATTTCATTGACAAAAGTAAAAAAAGTGGCTATACTATTTAAGATAGTGCGGTTTGTTTGCCGATAGTATAAGCGACGTTCGATGGGGAGGATATCAGATGCGAGAGAGTCTCTACAAGTATGAGATTGTTGGTCGTAAAAATGAGAATACTCTTCTTTTGAAGCTTGAGGATGGGAGAGAGATTCAGGTGAAGCAACTCGCGAGAGTAGATGATAACCATGCCCTTTTCAATACGCATGGGATGTATTATAAAGAATTTCCCAGTGATTTCTCCAAGGTGCGCGCATATACGTCGTATATTATTCAGTATGCTCCGGATCTCTACAAAGAAGTGAACCTTCTCGAGCAACAGATCAGTGAGCTTGTCAAAAATGGTATTGAACATGGCAATAAAATGGATCCTAACAAGAAAATCAAGGTTTGGTTTGATTTTAACAAACGGGCTAAGGTGATAGTAGAAGATGAAGGGAGTGGTTTTTCTTTGATGAATGAATGGAACCAATTTGCTATTGATAGGACGATCTGTCTAGTGAGTCAGGATTTTGAGCATTTTGCTGATCTTGTGGCCTGGAAGGGGCCAGAGTCTACCGAGATGGATGGAGGAAATGCCCTTTTTGCAGCCCTTGAGTACTGGAATGGGGGGTTTCTCTACAACCAACGGGGGAACCGTTGTGTGGCGGTACGTTACTTCCCAGACAATGCAGAATATAGGAAGTATGTGTAGTCCAAAAGAGAAGAGCCTTTTCCTGTGAGGGAAAAGGCTTTTTTTATTGAAGAGGGGAGTCTCTGGAGGGGGGAGGCGAAAAAAGGGGGGAGAGGGTGGAGAGGCTACTTATGGCATGGGAAAAAGGGAGTGTCTGGTTTTTTGCCAAGGAAAAAATTTTTGTCACGTTTTGCGTGTAACCCACTGGGGAAAGAATTCTTTGTGTTCTGTGTTGGGTTGATACTTGTGTCCTGTGGGGGAGGAGAAAAGGGTGTTCTTCAATCGGAACGTTTGCCAACAGAACCTCTTTGTCTTTATAAGAGGCCGGATGATGTGGTGCGAATCTTTATTGCGGGAGATGTGAATTTTTCTTGGGGGCTTGAGAAAACTTTGGAAGAGGGGAGGGATCCGTTTTTCTTTGTGAGGGGGGTGATGCGCGAGGCAGATCTTGCTCTTGTGAATCTTGAGACGACAGTAGCCACAAACGGCTCTCCTCAAACCAAAACGCATGTATTTCGGAGTCCTCCTGAGGTTCTTCACTGGTTGACAAACGCTGGGGTAGATGTGGTGTCCCTTGCCAATAACCATGCCATGGACTATGGGGCCGAGGCGCTTTTGGAAATGCGAGAGCATTTGAGACAGTATGGGATACGGTTTGCTGGGGCCGGAAAAAACTGGGAGGAAGCCATCCAGCCGGTGATAGTGACTCAGAAAGGGATGACAGTGGGTATTGTGTGCGCTGGTTTTCAAAAACCAGAACACCTTGTGGCCACGGAAAAACGTCCTGGGACAGCGGGACTTCGATGGAAAAAGATTGTGCCAATGGTAAAGAAGTTACGCCGAGAAGTGGATTATCTGATTTTTTTTGTCCATTGGGGGTGGGAGTATGTGGTTTCTCCTTTGGAGAAAGAACAGGTGTCAAATGCCTATGCGGTTATTGAGGCGGGAGCGGATGTGATCGTGGGGCATCATCCCCATATTCTTCAGGCTATAGAGGTGTACCGTGGCAGACCAATCTTGTATAGTGTGGGGAATTTTGTGTTTCCTCAATGGAATATTGCTCAGGCAAGACCAGCGCTTGCGGTGGTTTTGGATGTAAGCAAGGGGAAAAATGGGATAGAAAAGAGGGTGTATCTTCTTCCTTTGTATAGACTTTCTCACACACTCCAGGTGGTTATTGCCTCTGGACAGGAGGTCCACGAGGTGTGGGAACTTGTCCATCAGCGCTCTCTTGAAAGAGGCAAGACGTGGCGCCTTGTTCCTGAAAAGCAAAGCTGGGTGCCTTTTTGGAGACTCGAGTCCTCTACACCCTGATTTCTGCGGCTGGGTCTGCTTCCTCTTTGTATTTTTCGAGGAGAGGGTCAACATGTTCGGCAATTAGCTCTTCAACCTGCCAAGGGGCGCGGCCCACATACTGGGAAAGATCAGAGATTTTTTCCCAGACCTCTTGAGGGAGGTTAAATAGGCCAGAATCTCTGAGGGCCTGAAGCATATCAAAGGATCTTCCCTCACGGACAGCCTCGACCTGTTTCATGGCATACTCTCGGATAACCTCGTGGAGGATCTGACGGTTTCCTCCTCGCTTGGTGGCCTCCATGAGGATGTTTTCTGTTGCGTAAAAGGGGAGATTTTCCATCATGATACGATGGATCACTTGTGGATAGACCTGCATGCCGGAAAAGAGTCTCTGACAGAGGATGAGAATAGCATCCGTTGCCAAAAAACCTTCAGCTATGGATATACGGCGATTGGCGGAATCATCCAAGGTCCTTTCCAGGAATTGGTTGGCATAGGTATATGCCGCATTCTGGACGTTGTTAATCACGTATCTTGCAAGAGAAGTGATGCGCTCCGCAAGGATAGGATTTCTCTTGTAGGGCATGGCCGAAGAGCCAACCTGTTTGGTGTCAAAGGGCTCTTCTACCTGCCACGAATGTTGCATGAGTCGGATATCATTTGAGGCGCGATGAGCCGTTTGGGCAATGTGGGAGAGAAGTTCAAGAACGTATACATCAAGCTTTCTGGTAAGGGTTTGTCCAGACACGGGGACAACGCGATCAAAGCCGAGCTTTTGGGCTACTCGTTTGTCGAGTTCACGTACCTTGGCTCTATCCCCTTCAAAAAGTTCCATGAAACTAGCTTGTGTGCCAGTGGTTCCCTTGACACCTCGAAGCATCAGGTGTTCTTGTCTGTATTCAAGCTCCTGGAGGTCTAAGACGAAATCATACAACCAGAGACTGATTCGTTTGCCTAACGTTGTGGGTTGGGCTGGTTGGAGATGGGTATAGCCTAACACCGGAAGATGACGGTATTCCCAGGCCTTGTTTCGGAGGACCCGAATCACGGCAACCAACCTTTTCTGGATGAGATGGAGGGCCTTTCGCCAGAGGATCACGTCTGTGTTGTCCGTCACAAAACATGAGGTGGCTCCGAGATGGATGATACCAGCTGCTTTTGGGGCAACCTCTCCATAGGCACGGATATGGCTCATGACATCGTGGTGGATCTCTTTTTCAATGGCTTTTGCTCGTTCGAGGTTGAGGTTTTCACGGTTTCTTTTGAGGTCTTCTATCTGTTCATCACTGATGGGAAGACCAAGTTCCTTTTCGGCTTCGGCAAGGGCTATCCAACAATCTCTCCACGTCAAAAACTTGGTTTGTTCTGAGAAGATCTCAAGCATCTCGCGGGAAGCATAACGGGTTTCGAGGGGATTTTGGTAGATACCCATAGGTTATACTCCCATGTTTTCTACAATAGCCTTGGCAAATTCACTGGTTTTGACCTCACGAGCACCGGGCATCTGACGGGCAAGATCATACGTCACAATCCCTTGGGAGATAGTTTTTTGCAGGCCCTTTTCGATAAGATCGGCAGCCTCTGTCCATCCAAGATACTCGAGCATCATCTTTCCAGAAAGGATGACAGAACCAGGATTCACTTTGTCAAGACCTGCATATTTTGGGGCTGTGCCATGGGTGGCTTCAAAAACGGCATAGAAGTCTCCAATGTTTGCCCCTGGAGCCATGCCGAGGCCTCCTACTTGGGCAGCAATGGCATCTGAGAGGTAATCTCCATTGAGGTTCATGGTGACAAGGATATCGTATTCCTCTGGTCGAAGAAGGGCCTGTTGGAACATATTGTCGGCAATTCGGTCTTTGATGACAATCTTGTCTGTGGGGCCATTGAGTTCTGATTCAAAGACAATGGTGTCTCCAAATTCTCGTTTGGCTAACTCATAGCACCATGTCTTAAAGGCTCCCTCGGTGTATTTCATGATGTTGCCTTTGTGGACGATGGTGATGGATTTTCGCTTGTTGGCAATGGCATATTGGAGAGCCTTGCGCATGATACGTTCACTTCCAAATCGACTCATGGGCTTGATGCCTATACCAGAATCAGGCCGGATAGTTTTGCCTGTTCGTGTCTGAATGTAGGCCATAATATCTCTTGCTTCTGGCGTATCCATGGCCCATTCTAGTCCTGCATAGACGTCTTCTGTGTTTTCTCGAAAGATGACCATATCGACTTTTTCCGGGTTTTTGACAGGACAGGGCGTGCCATCATAGTATTTGACCGGACGAATACACGCATACAAATCAAGTACCTGCCTGAGGGTGACATTGAGACTCTTGAAACCTTCACCCACAGGGGTTGTTAAGGGGCCCTTGATGGCCACATAGTACTGTTGGATGGTTGTGACAGTTTCTTCTGGGAGGTAGGTCCCATAGAGAGCATTGGCTTTTTCACCAGCATAGATTTCCATCCAGGCAATCTTTCGCTTGCCGTGGTAGGCTTTGGCTACCGCTTGGTCAAAGACGTATTGTGAAGCCCGCCAGATGTCAGGGCCTGTACCATCCCCTTCGATAAAGGGAATAATGGGCCTATCAGGAATAACAAGCTGGTTATTCTGAACAGTTATCTTTTCCCCATCGTTGGGGACACTGATCTTGTGGTAGGTCATTGATGTCCTCCATAGAAAAAGTGCGATATATGATGAAGCAAAAAGGGATTTTTTGCAACAAAAAAGGGGATAAAAGGGGAAAGCGTGAATCCCAGGGAAAAGGTCCCTCTCAGGTGGAGGTATGGGGAGAGATTTTTTGCTTCTTTTTGAAGAAACACCTCAAAAAATTTGCAAGATTTTTTTTTCTTCCTTATCCTGTATATCCTTTCATTTCCAAAGGTAAGGAGAAGGTTCTATGCCCTATACCTATGAGGATGTTATACCCTACGGGGAAAAAGACACATCGGGTTGTGGTCTCATTGGGTTTATTCACCGAGATGGCCGCAAGGAAGATGGAAATAACATTATCCGGGCGATTGAGCATATGCGGGAACGTGGTAATGGTCTTGGAGGAGGGTTTGCTGTGTATGGACTCTACGACTCCTACAAAGACCACTATGCTATCCACATGATGTATGACAACACAGAGGCACGGAAGCAGACGGAAGCGTTTATCAAGAGCACGTTTGCTGTAGATCTTGAGGAGCAGATTCCAACCCGTCCAAACAAGTTTATCAAAAATCCCCCTCTTTTCTACCGCTATTTTTGTAAGATTCCTGAAACCTATCTTCAGTTCCAGGAGCCGGATGATTATGTGCGAGAAAAGGTGATCTATATCAACAAATACATCGATGGGGCTTTTGTGCTTTCCAGTGGGAAAAACATGGGGGCATTCAAGGGTGTGGGAGAAGCCCATGATATTGGGGATTTTTTCCGTCTTGATGAGTACAAAGCCCATACCTGGATTGCTCATAGCCGGTTTCCGACAAACACTCCAGGGTGGTGGGGAGGAGCACACCCCTTTACCATGCTCAATTATTCAGTGGTGCATAATGGAGAGATTTCTTCGTATGGGATTAACCGACGTTACCTTGAGAGTTTTGGTTATGAGTGTTCAATGAGAACAGATACGGAAGTAGTAGCGTATGGAGTTGATCTTCTTCGGCGTCGTCATAAGCTTCCCTGGAAGGCCGTGGCCGCGGTCTTTGCTTCTCGTTTTTGGAAGGATGTTGACAAACTCTCTCCGGAGGAGAAGGAGCTTCATATCCGTTTGCGGTCTTCGTATGGAGGGCTTCTTTTCAATGGGCCTTTTGCTTTTATTATTGGTTTTGAGGGTGGGTTTATGGCTATTGCTGATCGTGGAAAGCTTCGTCCGATGGTTGTAGGGTACAAGGGAGACTCAGTGTATGTCTCAAGTGAGGAGTCTTCTATCCGTCTGATTCAGCCGGATCTTGATAGGGTATGGCATCCTCGGGCTGGAGAGCCAGTGTTTGCCTTTCTCAAGGGTTATGAAGAATAAGGAGAAAGCCATGAAAGTGATAGATGCGAGAAACCTCCATTATAGGGAGCTCAATACGCAAATCTATGAGGCCATCCAGAAGGGAGAGAAACATTTTCGTCTTGAGAATGTGCTTGGTCAGCGTTTCATTGGGGATGGCTTGCGGGGTGAGGATGTTCTTATTGAGGTTCATGGAACGCCAGGCAATGATTTGGCTGCCTTTATGAATGGGCCTACCATTCGGGTGTATGGAAACGCTCAGGATGGGGTAGGGAATACGATGAATGCGGGCAAAATCTTTATTCATGGTGATGCTGGGGATGTGCTTTTTTATGGGATGCGTGGGGGCGAGGTATACATCAAGGGAGATGTGGGGTATCGTGTTGGTATCCATATGAAAGAATATATGGATTTTGTCCCAAAGGCTGTTATTGGGGGATGTGCCGGAGATTTCTTTGGTGAGTATATGGCCGGTGGGATCTTGGTGCTTTTGGGGCTGACCGCTGAGAAGGGGCAACCCCTGACGGGGGACTATCTTTCGACCGGTATGCATGGGGGGAGAATCTACATCCGTGGGAAGGTGGACCCTACAACCCTTGGAAAGGAAGCCAAACCTTTTGAACTTGATAGTGAAGATGAGAAAATTCTTAGGCCTTTACTTGAGAATTTTTGCAAAGAGTTTGGTTATGATATGAAAGAGATTATGAAGGTGCCGTTTACCAAACTTATCCCGGTGAGTAAACGTCCGTATGGGAAGCATTATGTGCCGGGGTGGCATACCCTGACCAACCGGAAACAACTGGTGCCCTCCTCGTATGAGGATAATGGGTATCCATTTACCCGGTCAGTGCGGGATCGCTAAGGCAAAGGAGGAAAGGCATGTTGTATCAGCCAGTCGTTACAAATTTTTATGATTTTCGTGTGGTCCGAGATCAAGAGCGGTGTATCAAATGCCAAGGGTGTGTGACGCAGTGTTCTTTTGAGGCAAATTTTTGGGATCAAGACAGAGAGAAGATAGATTCTATCCACAGCAAGTGTGTGGGGTGTCACCGTTGTGAGGCGTATTGCCCTACCGATGCTATCTCCATTCAGCCTAATCCCAGTGCTTTCCGTCCACATGGTTACTGGACAAAACGAGAGATTCGCAATATTTATCTCAATGCAGAAACAGGGGCTATTGGACTGACAGGGATGGGCAATGATATGTCTACCCAGCCCACGTATTTTGATAGGATGCTTTTTGATGCTTGTCAGGTGACCAATCCCTCAATTGATCCCCTTCGTGAGCCTATGGAGCTTCGTACCTATATGGGGAATCGAGGGCGAGAGGTGGCTGTTTCTCAAGATGCTTCAAAAGTAGCACTTTCTACCAAGCTTTCTCCTTTGATGAAGCTGGATATTCCCATCATCTTTGGGCCTATGTCGTTTGGATCTATTAATCTCAATGTTCAGAAGGCCTTGGCGGCGACTGCCCAGACGTATGGAACATTCTGGAGTACAGGTGAGGGTGGACTTCATCGAAGCCTTTATAAGTATGGTCCACATACCATTGTGCAGGTGGCGTCTGGACGATTTGGGGTCCATGAAGAATATCTCAAAGCGGGGGGAGCGATTGAGATCAAGATTGGACAGGGAGCAAAGCCCGGTATAGGGGGACACCTTCCTGGGGAAAAGGTGCTTGAAGAGATCTCCAAGACCCGTATGATCCCTGTGGGAAGCGATGCCATCTCCCCTGCTCCTCATCATGATATTTATTCCATTGAGGATCTTCGTCAGCTTATCTATGCTCTCAAAGAGGCCACTCGTTATGAGAAACCGGTGAGTGTGAAGGTTGCTGCCGTGCATAATATCGCGGCTATCGCCTCAGGTATTGCTCGAGCTGGAGCAGATGTTATTGTGGTGGATGGGTATCGAGGAGGGACAGGAGCCACTCCCACTATTGTTCGTGAACATACGGGTATTCCTATTGAGATTGCCATTGCTGTAGTCGATGACCGTTTGCGCCAAGAGGGTATCCGGGAGAACGTAGGGCTTGTAGCGGCTGGTGGTATCCGGAGTGCCGCCGATGCTCTCAAGGCCATTGCCCTTGGGGCTGATGCGGTGTATGTGGCAAGTGCTGCCCTTATTGCTGTGGGGTGTACGATGTGCCAGCAGTGCCATACGGGACGCTGTGCGTGGGGGATTACAACCAACGATCCTTTCCTTGCCAAACGGCAGAATCCAGAGATTGCCACAGAGCGGGTTTCTAACATGCTCAGAGCATGGCAGATAGAGATGAAAGAGGTGTTGGGAAGTATGGGACTCAATGCCATTGAGAGTCTCCGTGGAAATAGAGAACGACTTCGGGCTGTAGGTATGACAAAAGAAGAAATGGAAGTCCTTGGCCTCAAAATGGCCGGTATTGGTATGTAATGAGGAGGAAGCCGTGAAAAGAGTCTATCCAAGAGAAGAATACTGTGTGGCCTGCCACCTCTGTGAGGTTGCCTGTATCCTTGAGCATTCCAACTCGAAAAATATTTTTGTAGCTTTCTCAGAGAAACCCAAAGTAAACTCCAAGATAGAAGTTCAGATGCGAGGACCGCTTTCTTTTTCAGCGAACTGTCGTATCTGTGAGCATGCCGAGTGTGTGGAGGCATGTCCTGTGGGAGCCATGTGGCGGTACGAAGAGACGGGGCTTGTAAAGGTGGAACAGAACCGTTGTATTGGATGTTGGATGTGTATCATGGCTTGTCCCCAAGGATCTATTACTACTCGGGTGGATCAGGATTTGGGGCTTCGAGTCTCTGACAAATGTGATCTCTGTGAGGGAAGAGCCGAGGGGCCGGCATGTGTTCAGGCCTGTCCCAATGATGCCCTGGTCTATGAGGATAGGGATGCCGAGCTTCCTAAGGAATCCCCCCTCCGAGGATCGTATCACGAGTACACCGCTGGTGAAGACCTCAACCTTATCGATTAAGGAGACAGGACTATGACAAAAGCACGATATTTGACGATAGGATATTCGGCTGGGGCGATTGGCATGATAGAGGCCATTCGCCAGTACGATAAGGATGGGACTATTTTGGCCCTCACAAAGGAACCGTATGTGGCTTATGGTCGCCCAGCCATTGTAGACTATGCCATGGGTAAGATTGACGAAGAGGGAATTTTTTACCGGGGCAGTGTCTATAGCACCTTGAAAAAGGTGACAGTGCGGACAGGAGCTGAGGTTGTCGCTATCAATGCGAAATCCAAGACGGTAAAACTTGCTACTGGGGAGGAAATAGGTTACGAATACCTCCTCATCAATACAGGAGGAAAACCCATCAGTCCCCCCATGCCAGGAAAAGAGCTTGAGGGAGTGATGCACTTTTTCACCCTGGATGAGGCAAAAAAGATGCGCCAGCAAGTGCTGGAAAGGGGAGCCAGACGAGCTGTTGTGATTGGAGGAGGGTTGATTGGACTCAAGGCTACAGAAGCCCTCGTGCATCTCGGTGTAGAGGTGGTTATGGTCGAACTTGCTCCCATCATTCTCGGGCGTGCCCTGGATCCGGTGAGCTCCCGTCTCATGGCAGAGAAAATGCAGAAGCATGGCGTTCGTATTTATACCAATGCAAGTGTGACGGAGATTCTTGGTGATACCAGAGTTCGTCAGGTGAAACTCTCGACAGGAGAGGTGATTGACACGGATCTTGTGTACATTTCTATTGGAGTAACTCCAGAGAGCAAGCTTGCCGAGGATGCGGGGATCACGGTGAACCGTGGTATTGAGGTCAACCGCTACATGCAGACCAATCTTCGTGATATCTATGCGGCTGGAGATGTAGCAAAAGGGTACAATTTTCTTACCAAGGAGAACATGGTGATTGCCATCTGGCCGGTGGCTCGTAAGATGGGGTATTTTGCAGGGCTTTCCATGGTAGGGAAACCCCTTGAATATGATGGCTCTATTCCTATGAATTCTCTGTACTTTGAGGATCTCTACACTATCTCTTATGGGGAAACAAACCCACAAAATCCCTCTGAGTACGAGATTTTAGAAAAACTGTACGATGATGGGGTAACCTATCGTAAATTTGTCATCAAAGACAACCGTATTATGGGGGCGGTGTTTGTGAATGATATCACACGAGCAGGTATTGTGAAAGGGCTTATCTATGAAGATGTTCCTGTGTCAAAATACAAAGACAAACTCCTTCGACGTGATTTCTCATTTGTAGATCTTCCAAAGAGTTATCGATCTTTTGTGTATGGAAAACCCTTTAAAGAGCTTTTGGCAAAAGAATAGAAAACAGCCACCCAAAAGGGTGGCTGTTTTTTTCTGTCGGGTTAGAAACGATAACCAATAGTCCATTCACTTCCCAAGGGAAAGGGGAAATTCACACATTGGGAAAAAGAGGTTATCTGAAAGAAATATCCTACGGACATGGTGAAGACGATATTGTGGATAGCGTAGCTCTCAAGTCCAATCCCTCCTCCTCCACCAATCTCATAATCAAAGGAGCCTCCAAAGTACACGCCTCCTTTTATTCCACCCCAGAGGAAAAATTTTGCAATCAAACTAGTGAGAGGATGGGAAAAATTATCGAGAAACCACTGACCAAAAATACCACCAATGACAAATCCTTGGCCTGGGGTGTTTTCTCCGGAGAGATAGAAGGGAACGAGGGATATTTGCAAAGCATGGGGGCCAGAGAAGTAGTGCTTGTAACAAAGCCCTGCTCCCGAGGCTGTTCCATAGTGAGCCCCTATCATGTGACGGTAGGTTTCCCTTTCTACAGGAGGGGAAAAAGAAGGGTGAAGGTTGGTCTCTCCCATGAGGGGTTTCTCATGAGTGTTGGTTTGAGGTTCATTCAGCGTTTCTTGCCCACTCTCTTGGCCAAAAAATATCCCTGTTACAAGGAGAACTTCTACCAAAGAAGAGAGGATATATCTCATAGTCTTTCCTCCTTAGAATTTGTAACCAGCAGAGACTTCAAAGGTGAAACCCATCATAACCTCTTTCTTTGTATCGAAGGTGGTCGCGTACCCTACAGCAAGCGTGGTAACAAAATGTTCATAAAACACCATCTCAAAACCTGGTCCACCCCCAAGAGTAAATCGGAAAAGCTTTTCAGATGTCTCCGTTGAAGGAATCTGGGTATACTCATAGGCAAGACTTCCGCCTCCCCAGAGAAAAAGCATCCCTTTCATACCACTGGCATGCAAACGTGTAAAATGCAAGAACCACTGTTCAAAATTTCCTACCAAGAGCAGGAGAGTATTTTTTGAAGCGTCATCAGAGGAAAGAAAGTGGCGTTGATACATGGGGAAAAAACTCACCTGCCAGGCAAAGTTTGTGTTTGCATAGTTTCTGTAGAAAAGTCCTCCTCCCGTGGTTATTCCCCAATGGAGTCCTAAAAGATGGTGAGAATTGGTTTTTCCCCAAGACTCATTGATGGCCAATATAGTGAGTGCCAGAAAAAAAACAAAAAATTTTTTTGTGCGTGGTTTTACCATAGGCCTTCTCCTTTTGTGAAATTCCCCATATATCCTATGGGTGGCGAGTGTTTTTGTCAATAGGTTTTGGCTATAGTCCTCTGAAAAAGAGCGGATTTTCTCTGGTGAAAAGGTGAGAAAGTGTCAATTGACTTTTTTTCTTCTTTTTGTGTATATTTAATACAAAAAACCTTTAAGGAAAGGGAGATGACGATGGAGCGATATCAGTTTCAGGCAGAGAGTCGTGAGCTTCTTAATCTCATGGTTCATGCTATCTATTCGCAGAAGGAGGTTTTCCTCCGTGAGCTAATCTCAAACGCCTCAGATGCCCTCGACAAACTTCGGATTCTTTCTCTGACCCACAAAGAGCTGGTGCCAGAGGGGCATGTTTTTGAAATCCGTCTTATTCCGGACAAAGATACACGTACACTGACTCTTGAAGATACGGGAATTGGCATGAATCATGATGAGCTCGTCAACAATCTTGGGACGATTGCCCGTTCAGGAACGAAAGAATTTCTTCAGCAAATGAAGGAAAAACATGCCCCTTCTTCAGAACTCATTGGGCAGTTTGGGGTGGGGTTTTACTCTGTGTTTATGGTGGCTGACAAGGTAGAGGTTTTCACCAGAAAAGCGGGGGAGTCTTCAGGATACCATTGGGTTTCTGATGGCAAAGGTGAGTTTACCATTGAGCCCATTGAAAAGGATACGATAGGGACACGGATAGTGATTCACCTCAAACCTGTGGATGAGGAGAATGGGATCGAAGATTTCACAGCTGAGCATGTTCTTCGGCGGATAGTCAAGCGGTATTCGGATTTTATTGCTTACCCTATCAAGATGAAGGTTGTGAGAGAAGAGAACAAGGAAAAGAAAGAGGGTGATGAAATCCTGAACTCCATGAAACCGATCTGGACGCGAAAATCCTCCGAGGTCACAGAAGAGGAGTACCATGAGTTCTACAAGCATCTCACCCATGATTGGGAAGCCCCCCTTGCCACGATAACGCTCCAAGGGGAGGGAACTGTGGAATTCCAGGCCCTGCTTTTTATTCCAAGTCGGGTGCCTTTTGATATTTTCTATCAGTCTTTTGAACCAAAGGTCAATTTATATGTAAAGCGAGTGCTTATCCAGGAGAATGTGGATTTGATGCTTCCTCGTTATCTTCGGTTTGTGGCTGGGGTGGTGGACTCTCCGGATCTTTCTCTCAATATTTCTCGGGAAATGCTTCAGCAAGACAAGACCATTCTCCAGATTCGGAAACGTCTGGTGAAAAAGGTCCTGGATGCCCTTGCCGATATGCAAGAAAAGGACAGGGAAAAGTACAAGAAGTTCTGGCAAGAATTTGGGGTGATTCTCAAAGAGGGAATTGGTGCCGATTATGAGAATAAGGAAAGGCTTCTGTCGCTTCTTCTTTTTGAGTCCTCGGCAGGTGACGACCTGGTTACCCTTGAGGAGTATGTGAAGAGGATGAAAGAGGATCAAAAGGACATCTATTACCTTACAGGAGAGTCTCGAAAGACCCTTGAGCATTCTCCTTATCTTGAGGGCATTGTGGACAAGGGCTATGAAGTGCTTTTCCTCACTCAACCTATTGATGAGTTTATGATGAGTGCTGTCCATGAGTTTCAGGGGAAGAAATTTCATTGTTTGAACAAGGAAGCTGCCGAGGAGAAACCCTCCGAGATACCTGAAGAGGACAAACCGATAGTGGAGAAGCTTCAGGGGCTTCTTTCTGAGTATGTGCGTGAGGTGAAGTTCTCAAAGACACTTGTTCATTCACCCTCGTGTGTGATAACCAAGGCATTTGAGTTTAGTCCGCATGTGCGAAAAATCCTGGGGGACAAGTATCCCTTTGGAGACGAGAGGCGAACCCTTGAGGTGAATCCCACCCACCCCCTCTATAAGCGATTCAAAACCATCTATGCAGAAAACGAGAATGATGAGCGGCTGAGTGATCTGGCTCATCTTTTGTTTGGTTATGCGTTGATAGCGGAGGGCACTCCTCTTCCTGATCCAGCCCGTTTCAATGCTGTGATTCTCAAGATGGGGGAGAAGATATAGGATTTTTTTGCTTGTGAAGGAACGCGCCGGTCAGAGAAAACCTCTGGCCGGTAACTTTTTTGTGCAAAACTCTGTGCAAAATGTGCATAAGACTGTGCATTTTCTGGGAAAAGACAGTGCAACTCTGGCGTGATTTTGTTCTTGAGAAAACGCTGAGGGTATCGGGGTGACACCCTCAGCGAGGATTGCTTTGCGGTAGTGAACAGGGACGGGGCTTTGGTGTTAGTTTTTCCTGTCTAGGAGGTTTTCGTCCCAGAGTTCATTGAGCCTGTCTGGGTAAAGCTCAAGAACCTTTTGGTAGAGTTTTTCCATACGAGCGACGTGGTTTTCAGCACTAAACTTTTGGGAGATACGAAGGGCCTCTTCAGAAAAAGCCTTGAGTTTTTTGTCATCGAGGAGAAGCTCTTGTACAAGCTGAGTCATTTCCTCGTCTGTGTGAGCCAGGTAACCGTTTTTGCCCTCTTCGATGAGGTCAAGATAACTATCATCTCGCCTTGCAATGGAGGGAACGCCGCATATGGCTGCCTCAATGAGTGTCATAGGATGAACCTCTGAGAGCGAGGCAGTCACAAAGAGGTTAGCAATAGAGTAGAGGCGATAGACCTCTTTCCAGTCAACAAAACCGGTAAAGACTGTTTGATCGGCAAGTCCCATCTCAGTAGCCTTTTGCTGAAGCGCTTCGTGGGCGGGGCCATCCCCTACGAAGACCATCTTGACGTGGGGATGTTTTTTCATGATGGGAGCCATGGACTGATAGAGTTCTGATACCCTCTTTTCTGGACCAATACGACCGACAAAGATGAGGATCTTGTCTTCTGGAGAGAGATGGTAACGGGCACGAAGATCATGGAGTTCTTCTGGTGTCATGGGCTTTTGTTTGAATTTGGCCATATCAATCCCATTGGGGATGATCTGGACAGGAATCTCTGGGACGACAAGGTTGTCGTATTTTTTTGCCTTGACAGAAGGAGCCACAATCACGCTTGTGCCTTTCATATAATACCGGAAGTAGGTTCTCCAGAGGGGCTTGATACCAAGAATGGGGGAATAATTGTGGTACATTTCCCACATGGTATGGGTTGTAGAGATACGAGGTATCCGTAAGGTTTTGGCAGCTTTTTTGGCGGCAAGACCGATCATAAATTCTGTATGGGAATGGATAAGCTCTACCTTGTGCTCTTTCAGAAAGGAGAGTACCTTTTTGTGATTGACGAGAGCTGCTCCGAACCCCTGTTTGGAACCAAAATCGAGTTCAATCTGGGGGATCAAAAGCACATCAGGATCTGTGTTTTCATATCCCTTGACAAGAACAGAAACAATACAGACGTGGTGGCCTTTTTTTTCCAGGCCTTCTTTGAGTTGCAAGGCAGAAGTAATGACACCATTCTTCATGGGAGTAAAACAGTCAAGAAAAAGAGCAATATTCATAGTATCCTCCTTGTGAGGTTATTATAAGGGAAAGCAGGGGAGAATGCAAGAGGTATGGTTTTTCTTCTAAATCCAGTATTCTGGAGTATACTCCTCTGCTGGGGTTTTAACCTTTTGAGCAAAGAAGAGGTAACCTGTATGGCCAATCATCCTGTCAAAGGGACGAGTGAGGAACTCCTTGACTCGGATTCCTCGTGTCCAGACCTCTATAGTTCGTATGCGGACAAAACCCGTTTCTTCCAGACGTTTTACCGTCGTTTGTACCTGTTCGATATTGGGAGAGAGAAAACCCACATGTCCGCCGGGGCGTAAAGCATCCCATACCTGGGGAACAATTACCCACGGTGTGGGAATATCCACAAAGATGGCATCCACATTTGTGATCCCGAATCCTCCCTCAGCCACAGGGTCTCTGAGAATGAATTCAACCCTTTCTGGTTTTCCAAATTTCATCACATTGGTGAGAGCGAGCTCTTGATGCTCTTTTCGTCTCTCAAAGCTGTAGATTTTTCCTTCTTTGCCTACAATGCGAGAGAGAAGAACAGTCAGGGAACCAGATCCAGAACCGATTTCAATGACCTGTGAGCCGTTTTCAATCCCAAGTTCTAACAAGATGATTCCAGCCTCTTTGGGATAAATGATTGTGGTACGGCGTTTGACTTTCATCATGAGGTCAGCGAGAGTGGGGCGAAGGACATAAAAAACGACACCTTTGTTGGTTTCTATCCGATCTCCAAACTCCAGGTTTTCCGGAAATCGGAGCATCCCATAATGTGTGGAGAAACTTCCTCCCGGTTCATAGGGAAGAAAGTAGGTTTGTTCGTCATGGTAGAGGTAGATCCATTCGCCTTTTTGCATGAGGTCTCCTTGGTGTTGGTGAGGTCTTTATTGTAAAGATAAAAGGGGAAAAATACAACCGAAATTCAGAATAACCTTCCTCAACTCTCCGGGGAGGCTTCTGCTTTGCGAGATTTTTCCTGAAAAACTCTTTACAAAAATCTCAACCAGTGTTAAGATAATAGGTGAAAAAACACATCGGGAGGATGGTATGGGGAAAATCTATGAACCCAAAAGGATCAGAAATGTGGCTCTCTCAGGGGCTCCAAACGCAGGGAAGACCACACTTGCTGAGGCTCTTCTTTTTGTGAGTGGTCAGATCCCGGCGATGGGTTCTGTGGACAAAGGGACAACGGTGATGGACTTTGAGGATGAAGAGATAGCCAAAAAGATGTCCCTCCATACCTCACTTGCGTATACCGAGTGGAATAACGTCAAAATCAACCTCATGGACACTCCGGGTATTCCAGATCTTGTGGGAGAGGTGAGAAGTGCGTTTCGGGCTGTCGAGGGTATTGTCTTTGTGGTTTCTGGTGTGGATGGGATTACCATTGATACAGAAAAAGATTGGCATTTTGCCGACGATTACCAGATTGCCAGGATTGTCTTCATCAATCAAATGGATAAACCAGAGGCTGATTTTTTTGGGATTGCCCAAGATCTTGAGAAAAAATTCAAAAAACCTGTGATTCCCCTTGAGCTTCCTCTTGTGGAAAATGGCAAGTTTGTGGGGACCTTTGATCTTGTCTCCATGGAATCCGTTTTCTCCTCTGGCAAGGAGATCAAACGGACGTCGGATATTCCTGCTTCACTTCAGGACAAAATTTCTGCCTACAGGGACAAGCTGTTTGATGCTGTGGCCGAAACTGATGATACCCTCATCGAAAAATATCTCAGTGGGGAGGCGCTTACTCCGGAAGAGGTAGAGCGAGGACTCCGGAGTTGTACGATGAACAACAAGTTTATTCCTATCTTTTGTGGGAGTGCGCTTCATTGTATTGGTATTCAGCCTCTCCTTGATGTGATTGTCCAGTTTCTTCCCTCACCACTCTATGTAGGAGAAGAAATAGGACAGGATCCCCATCATCCTGACCATACTATTAAGCGTCATCCCGATCCTGAAGAGCCTTTTTCTGCCTTTGTGTTCAAAACCTATGTGGATCCTTATGCTGGCAAGCTCTCTTTCGCCCGTATTCGGTCAGGCAAAATTCGCACGGGTGATGAGATACTAAATGTGAGAACCAATACGAAAGAAAAGATTGCGCATCTCTACATGATCAATGGAAAAAATCTCAAGGAAATCGAGGAGCTAGAGGCAGGGGATATTGCTGTCTTTGCCAAGTTAGATTCTCTTCATACGGGAGATACGGTGACTGATCCTTCCAAACCTGTGGTGTATGAACCTGTGAGGTTTCCCAATCCCTCATATTTTCTGGCTATTCATGCCAAGGATAGGAAAGTTGAGGATAAATTGGCAGAGATTTTTCACCAGATTCATCTACAGGATCCCACCTTTACCTACGAGTACAATGATATTACCAAGGAGATGGTGATCTCTTGTATTGGAGAGATTCAGGCAAGGCATATTCTGGACTATATCAATCACCATTATAAGATAGAATTTGAGACCCGCATTCCCCGTATTGCCTATAAGGAAACGATCACCACCAAGGCAGAGGGGCATTACAAGCACAAGAAACAAACAGGGGGGCATGGGCAATATGGAGAGGTATACCTTCGGGTAGAACCTCTGAAACGCAATGAGGGATTTTTGTTTACGGAGAGTATCTTTGGGGGAGCAATCCCTAAGAATTATGTTCCTGCTATTGAGAAGGGATGTCGAGAAGCCTGTGAAAGTGGGGTAATTGCTGGCTATCCTGTGGTGGACATCAAGGTTGATGTCTATGATGGTTCCTATCATGAGGTAGATTCCTCAGATATGTCATTCAAGATTGCTGGTCTCCACGCTATGAAGCTTGCTATTGAAGCAGCCAAGCCTGTCCTTTTGGAACCTATTGCTCGCGTGAGGGTGTATGTTGATGAGGATGCGATTGGGAGTGTCATGGGAGATCTCTCCAACCGTCGGGGAAAGGTTCAGGGTATGGACAAGATCTCTGAGGACGTTACGGTCATCAATGCGTTTGTTCCTTATGCAGAAATGTTAGCCTATGCTCCTGCCCTCAATGCCCTTACAAGTGGACGGGGACGCTTTGATATGGAGATTAGCCATTATGATATTTTGCCATCAAGTGAATACGACAAGGCAAAAAAGCAAGCAGAACAGGTACGCAAAGAGCAAGAAGAGGCCAAGGCGTAAGGGGGAGAACGGATGGGAACACGGTCACGACGGTCTACTCCATGGGTTTTTCCTTTCAGCGTGTTTTTGAAGCTTCTGTTGGCGATTATTTTGATTCTTTTTTTGGCCATGGGGGTGATGGGTACTATCCTTGAAGACGAGCTGAAGACCGTTTTTGGGAGTAGCTTCTTGCAAGAAGGCATGGTTGTGCGTCTTTTGCGGTTAGTGCAGATTATGGGCTTTGCTGGGGCAGTGGTGACGTTAGGGGCTTTCTTTTTGGTGTATATTCGTGGTCTAACGTATTATCAGCGTTTGTATGAACGGACAGTGGGTATGATAAAAAACGAAAACGTTTATCAAAACCTTTCTGTGGTAACGTTTCCGACAGAGGATATTCTCGGCAATTTGGGAAGTGTGCTCAATCAGTTTATGAAACAGGTGGCTTATTTTGACCAATTGAAGACGAGTGCTTTGAAACGCATACAGGAGAGGTTTGAGTTTGTGGCTGATCTTTCTCCTTTCCCACTTCTTCTTTTGTTTTTGAAGAAAAGTTTTCCCACCCCGGTATTTGCGATTCGATATGCCAATAAGGCTTTTCTTGAGCTTTTTGCGAAAAAGGGAGACGGAGAGTACTTTGATATTGAGGGATTAAGCGTTGAGGTGTCTGAGGTTGATGAGAATGCGTCAGGGGAGAGTATGGGAGAACGGTTTGAGAGAATGTATCAGGCTGAAATGGCAGAGATTGCCTTTCTCAATAAAAACATACGCTATATGGTAAACCAGACATTGGTGAGTTTTTCTCCGCAGGTACTTGAAGAAGAGCAAAAGATTTATCCTTTGCATGAACACAAGGAAAAACCTGCAGCCATTGTGTGTAAACGGATAGAGTTTTATCCTTTTTGGGATATGGTGAAAGGGGATGATGGGAGGAACAACCCGGTGGTGAGGGATGTTCTTCTTGTTTTTCGGGAGTATGAAAAACCCAAAGAGGGATTGTTCTCGTCTTTCAAGTTAGCAAAAGATAACAAAACACGAAAAGAAGAATAGGAATATCATCGTATGAAACGGCTGTGGCTCTGGGGGATGATTCTCCTTGGGGGTATAGGTATAGGAATTCTGGGGCTATGGAGTGTTCTCCCCTGGTTTGTAGAGTATTGGTGGTATGCGGATATGGGGGCATCAGATCTTGTGTGGCGGAGAGGGGCGTGGTATGGGTTGTGGCTGGTGGGGGGATTTTGGTTTCCGTGGCTGATGTTGTGGGTGTGGTTTGGACTTGTGAGGCGGCGTTGGGATGGGCGGATTGTGTTTCTTTCTTTTTTGCTGGGAGTGATCTCTGTAGGAGTTGTTTGGTGGTTTCGTGAGACAACACTGGCTCTCCTTGTTCCTTTGTCAGGGGTAAAAGAACCCCTTCTTCGTCTTGATGTGATGTGGTATGTGGCGTGGCTCCCTTTTTGGGAGTGGATAGTGGGGTATGGGGTGTGTTTTTTGGTGGTACTGGGAGTGTTGGATTGGTTTCTCGTTGCGGGCTCTGAGAAAAAGCGAGATGGTGTTCGTGTGGGGCTTTTTTTTCTTGTGCTTTTTGGGATAGGGCTGTTGGGTATGCTCTTTTCTTTTGAGCTCTTTATCTGGCAACCACATAAGAGGTTAGGGGTGGGATTTTCTGATTTTTATGGGACGCTTCTTGGATGGTGGATAGGAGTGGGGGTGTTTGTAGGGCTTGGGGCATTTTGGCTTGTGCTTTTTTTCTTGGGAAAATTGAGATTGAAACGACTTGTCATTGAGGGGGGAGTGGGGCTTGTGCTTGCAGTGTGCGTGTTTTTTCTTTGGCCATGGGGGTTATCTCAATTGTATGAGAAACCGAATGAGCTTCGGGTTCAGCGACGTTTTATTGAGGCGAGGAGGGTGGCTACCCGGGAGGCTTTTGGACTTCGTTATGAGCCATTTGAGTTCTCTCCTACTGTGAAGAGTCTCCTTCATCTGAGGGTTTGGGATGTGGCTCCCTATCTTCAGAATATCAAGCAACTCCAAACAGTTCGAAACTATTTTGATTTTTTTGATGTGGATGTGGACTTTTATGAAGTTTCTGGGCGGCTTGTGCAGGTGCTTATAGCTTGTCGAGAACTTACGTTGGAGAATTTTCTCCCTGAGGTGAAGAGTTGGGAGAACATGCATCTTCGCTATACCCATGGCTTGGGGGTGGTGGTTTCTCCAGCCCATATGGCCACGCCAGAGGGTTTTCCTGTGTTTTGGATGCGAAATCTTTCTTTGGAGACAGATGTCTTTGACTGGAGATTGAAACGGCCACAGATATATATCGGAGAATCTGATCTTCCCTATGCTATTGTACGGACAGAGGTGCGAGAGTTTGAGTATACGGATTCGACCAATCGTGTTGAATCGGTATATGAGGGAACCAATGGAGTGAGGCTTTCCTTTTTGAGGCGTTTTGCTTTTGCCAGGGCATTCAAGGAAAAAAATATTTTGCTCACCCGCTACTTTACCGAGGAGAGTGGGGTTCTGTGGAAGAGGAGGCTTCTTGATCGTCTTCGTGCCCTGATACCACAACTTGCCTATGACCCCGATCCTTACCCTATCCTTGTTGATGGGGAGATTTTCTGGGTAGTGGATGGGTACACTACCACCGATCGGTATCCTTTGGCTGAACGATACTCATCTCGCTGGGGAAGGATCAACGGGATTCGAAATTCTGTGAAGGTGGTGGTTTCTGCTTATACGGGAGACGTCAGATATTATATTGTGGATCCACATGATCCTTTAGTAGCACCTTTACGCTTTTTTGGGGGGAAACTGTTTTCGGATGATATTCCAGAAAAATTTCACAAGCATTTTCGTTATCCGTATACCCTTCTTGCTCTGCAGGCTGAGGTCTTTGGGCGATATCATATGGATAGTCATGAAAGTTTTTACAATGGGGATGATGTGTGGACAGTCCCCTTGGTGAGACAGGCGGGGACAAATCTTCCGTATGAACCCTTGTATCTCCTTTTGGAGGGAAAAGACCAGTCCATAGCAGGGGTGTTTGTCCCTTTTACTCCGCTGTATCGGCAAAATCTTTCAGGATGGCTTTTTGGGCGGTATGAGAATGGGCTTAAACTGTATCAGTATGTGGCGTCACGTACTGAGAGTATTCCTGGTCCGTCGCAGGTAGAGGCCAAGCTCTATCAAAATGATGAACTTGCAAAACTCTTCACCCTGTGGGGACAGCGAAACGCTGAGGTCTCCTTGGGTGTAGTACGTTATCTCCCTTTGGGAAAAGATGTGATGGCGATGGTTCCCGTGTATTTAAGCTCTCAGTATACCCCTATCCCTCAGTTGACCTTGCTTGTCCTTTGGTACAAGGACAAGATATATTTTGGCAAGACCATGACAGAATTGGTAACCATACTGCAAAGCCATGGGGTTTTGTTGGGAGAGTAAGGGTATGGATGAGCATGAGAGGGTAGAACTGATTCGTCAGGGAAATGCCTGTATGCAAGAGAAACGCTATAAAGAGGCACTTTCCTGTTTTGTCAGAGCGGGGTATCAGGATGGTTTGGTGAGGATAGGGGATGTGCTCTATGAACAAAAAAACTACGTGGGAGCCCTCAAGGTGTATGTGAGGTCAGGGCACAAGGGGAGGATAACAGCTGCGGCAGAAAAGGTGGCGGCTATTCTTCACACATGGCTTGAAGAGGATAAGAAAAAGCCCCAGGAAGGTGAGGTGACTCCATGGCGGCCTGTTGTGCTGAGCATTCAAGACTTGATGGCACTTGATTCCCCAAAAGACCAAGAAGAAGACAAAGAACACAAAGGAGATAAAGATGATTCTTGATGGAAAGGTGGTAGCCACAGCGCGAAAGGAAGAACTCAAAAAGGCATTGCAGGATTTTCCTCGCCAGTTACATCTGGCTGTGGTTTTGGTGGGAAATCACCCTGCTTCTCGTTCGTATGTGGCATCGAAGGAAAGGGCTTGTCATGAGGTAGGTATAGACTCTCAGGTGATACAGCTTGACGAGGCCATTACTACCCAGGAACTCAAGGAAGTGATCCTTTCTCTCAATACGGATCCTAAAGTTGATGGTATTTTGGTCCAATTGCCCCTTCCTGAGCATATCCAGGAGCAAGAGATTCTTGAGACAATTGATCCTTTCAAGGATGTGGATTGTTTCCATCCCTACAATGTCGGAAGGCTTTTCTTGGGTCAGCCGATTGTTCAACCATGTACCCCGAAGGGGGTGATGGAGATGCTCACGTACTATGGCATTGAGGTTGCAGGGAAACGGGCCGTGGTGGTGGGGCGGAGTAACATCGTGGGCAAGCCCATGGCAGCCCTCCTTTTGCAGGCGAATGCCACTGTGAGTCTCTGTCACTCTCGGACAAAGGACGTGGCAGAGGAGGTGAGAAGGGCTGATATTGTGGTAGCCGCCGTGGGGAAACCCAAAATGATCACAAAAGAGATGATAAAATCTGGAGCTGTTGTGATTGATGTAGGGATCAATCGAATCGAGGATTCTACCACAGAGAAGGGATATCGTATCGTAGGAGATGTGGATTTTGAGGGGGTGAGGGAGGTGGCTTCCGCGATCACCCCTGTGCCAGGAGGGGTTGGATTGATGACAGTAGCTGAGCTTTTATGGAATACCTATACCCTCGCCAAGTATCGCTTATGAAAGTCGGCACCCTCTATGTTGTAGCCACTCCTATTGGGAACCTTGAGGATATCAGTATTCGAGCCTTGGAGACATTGAAACAGGTAGACAAAATTGCCTGTGAACATCCAGACCGCCATAAAAAACTCCTCACCTCGTATGGGATTCATAAACCTCTCTTGCAGGTTTCGGCAGCCAATGAACCTAATAGTGCCAAAGGGATTGTGGCCCTTCTTCTTCGCGGGGAAAACATTGCCCTTGTTTCAGATGCTGGTACGCCGGGAATCTCTGATCCTGGAAAGTATGTAGTGGAATTGGCAAGACAACAGGGGGTAGCGATTGTACCTATCCCTGGACCTTCGGCGTTGACAGCCCTTTTGTCTGTGGTAGGAGAATCACCCAAGGATGTGGCTTTTGTGGGTTTTCTTCCGAAAAGTACAGCCAAGATAAAAAAAATACTGAAAACCTATCAAAATCTTGATGTGACATTTGTGGCTTTTGTTTCTTCTTTTCAGATAAAAAATTTTCTTAAGATACTAAACGAAACTTGGGGAAATGTCGAAATACTAATAGGCAGAGAGATCACCAAGGTCCATGAGACATGGCTCTCTGGCAACGTGGAGGACATTGTAGTTTCTGATTTGCCAGAGGAGGGTGAATGGACCATAGCCGTCAAAAAATGGGCCAGAGAAAAAGAGGCAAAAGGCTAAAGTGTCCGTGATCGAAGGCCGATAAACACAATAGGAGGAGTATATGGAAATTCGCGGCGTAGATCCTCTTCGTGGAGTAGCTCAGGATACGAAGATAAATAAGATAGTGAGAAGAGATGGACGAGATACGTCTGATGAGGTAGAGATCTCTGAAGAGGCGAGGCAACTTGCCGAAGCTGCCAAGGTTGAAGAACTTGTTCGGCAGGCACCAGATATTCGAGAGGAAAGAGTTGCCGAGGTAAAGGCCAAGCTCGAAAGAGGAGATTACAATACCCAGGAAGTGTTGGATACGGTGGCGGAACGTATTATGAAGGCACTTGGTCTATAATCAAAGTTGGGATAAAAAAGCCGTCCGAAGGGACGGCTTTTTTTTGTGGTGGGATTGGTTTTGGGTACAAAAATCTCTGTTTTGGTCCTGAAGGATGGAAAATTTGATTTTTCTTCTTTGACGGTTTACAATAGAGAGGTGAGGAAGTCTACAGAAATAGGGAAAACGATGAAAAGAGGATGCGGGCTTCTTTTTTTTCTTGCGTGGGGGGTGGTGGGTTTTTGTCAAGAGGATAGCGCGGTAACTCCTCTTCTCCAAAAAGGATACTATCTTGATGCATTTCAGTACGCTCTCCAACGGGATATTTACTATACGAATTTTCCACTCATGCTTCTTGCTTCAAGGATTGCTGTCACATGGGGGAGTTCTACCAATGGGGAGTATTTTATACTCTCGAATAGTGATGGAGAAAGACGGGGGTATTATTTTCCGGTGGCTTTAGTGCTTGAGCCTTTTACCAATCTTTATGCAACCAATGAGGGAGTATGGGAGCTTCTGGCACGTTATTATGATAGGGCATGGCAGGAAAGATGGCCACTCCCAGGAGAAAAAGGGGGAAAAAGGTTTTTGGAGTGTCTCCAGAGATACCTGGCTATAACAAAAAAAGCGGATCCTTCTCTTGTAGCTGCTCAAGTGCCGATCTTGAGTATGATGGGCCAAACCAATGCGGCTTTGGATGTCGCGACAAATCTTTTTCGTCGTTATCCACGGGAATTTCGTGTGGTGTATGTGTATGCCGATCTTTTGCGGCAGATAGGGGAGAGAAAAGAGGCTTTGAGAATTATTCAGCAGTATTATCCTTATGCAAAAACGGAGTCTGAGCAGATCCGTTTTACCTTGCTTTCTGGGCGTCTCTATCTTGAGGAGGGGAATCCGAGAGAGGCTCTTTTTGTGTTGGAGAAATCACTTCTCTTGTCTACGAATCAAGAGGTTTTGTCGGTATTGCTGGATGCCTATAGGCAGGCAAAAGATTGGCGAAGGTTTACGGAGAGAGCCCTTCTTCTTCTTTCTTTGGATCCCGAAAATGGAGAGGTTCTCTCTTTGGTAGGAAGATTTTTTATCCTTTCCCAACAACGAGAATGGAGTGAGGTCTTTTTTGAAAAGGCTCTGGAAGAGTATGGGGAATTTCCCTTTCGTCGAGGGATGTTATATTTCTATTGGGGAGAGGTGTATCGAAATCTTTCGCTTTCTCAGCGAGCCCTTTGGGCGTATGAGAGGGCAAAAGAGGCGTTTCTTCTTGTTGATCCTCTTCCCACAGAGAGTTTGGCTACGCTTGAAATGATGATATACCGTGTTAAAACACCATAAGAGAGGAAAGGGAGTGGGCATGATAAAAGTGGTGAAACAATTTTTGTGGATTGTAGGAGTGGGATGTGGGCTTTTTTTGCTTTTGCAAACAGTGATGCCTCGTTGGCTTGCCCTTTTGTGGGCGGGAGGATTTGCAGGATGGTTTGGGCTACTTGTTCTTTGGTTGTATGTTACTCATCAGATTCATTGGCTTGAGGATAGAGTGATTCATTGTCCTCAGTGCCATCATATGGTGGATATTACCTTTTTGGATGGAAAGCCGGCTTTTCAGCGGAATTGTCCTTATTGTGGATATGATCTTTCTTCTCATCACCGTACGCATAAGGAGGAGAAGTAGTGTTTACAAATCTCATTGTGATCACCATTCTGACGCAGCAGCTTGTCTTTCCTCTGGCTTTGACCGAATTGGAACAGCGACAGGGTATGATGTTTCGTACCAATTGGGGGACATGGGCAGGAATGATTTTTGTCTTTCCAGTGTCCCAACAGGTGGCTTTTTGGATGAAGAACACCTATTTAGCTATGCCAATTGTGTATGTCGATGAGGACCTCAATGTCCTTGAGGTGTACGAGGGAATTCCTTTGAGTACTGAAGTGCTTCTCTCACGTTCCTCACGGGTTCGGTATGTGTTGGAGCTGAATCCCCAAAAAACCAACCTAATTTGGCCTCATTATGAGATATTTCGTGGCCGGCTTAAGAAAGAGCTTGTGAGGAGGAAGTTATGAAACACATTCTGATAGGGATGGTAGTGATGGTGACTGTGGTGTGGGGACAAGAGGCCTTTGTGTATAGGGATCGAGTGGTCATCGAAAAGGCTCTTGATCAGGTGGTGTCTCTTATGATTCCTGCAGAAGCTTTTGATGTAGAGAGTTATCCTCTTGTGACAGTTGCCTATGAACGTGTCACCAATATCTACCCTGAAGATGTCATGCTTCAGGTCAAAGAATATGTTGCCCTGACGAATGAGATAACCCAAAAACGGAGAAAACTCCAGCAGCAGGAACAGCGATTAACGTCTCAAAACGAGAGGGTCAAACTCTTTGGTGATCTCTTGAAGGGACTTGCCAACAATCAGGGCGCAAAAACAGCAGAACTGATGGAGAAGTATGAAAGACAACTTTCCTCCACAGAAGAGGGGATCCGGCAACTTCGAGAAGAGATAGAGGTTGTGAGACAGGAGGTACTCCAATTGGAAGGGAAAGCGCAGGAGATGCAACGTTTTCTCTCTCGCAAGGTGATTCCCATGAGGGTGTGGGAGTTTGCCAAACCCTATCGGGGAGTGGTTCGTTATAGTCTCAGAGGCCAGTGGCGTATGCGTTATACCCTTTCTACCGAGCGAGAAACACTGAAAGCTGAGGTAGAAGTGAACGCTTCGTCGCCATTTCAGGAGCAGGTATCCTCATTGTGGATTCTTGGATTTCCTTATACGAGTCAACATATGGAACAAAGGCTACCTCGTCTGAGACTCTATACCCAACGGATGTATGTTCGTTCCCCCATGGCAAAGTCGGCAGCTCCCCTCAGGGTACAAGAAGAATCCCTTTCGCCAGAAACGGATGAAGTAGCCTTGCCACCGGTGGAGTCCACCGAAGGTCAAGGCACTGTGTGGCAGATTACTAATCGCGTGTCTTTGTCACAGCAAACAGTCGTTACTCTTTGGGAGGCGAGAAGGGTGAGTTTTACCACGTCCTATTTTGTGCTTGCTCCAAAGTCGAGCTGGGGATGGTATGCTCTGACCCTTTCTAATACCCTCCCCTATACGCTTATTCCTGGAGAGGTGGTGCTGGAATCCAGGGGAAAGACCCAAAGAATGATGCTCTCTCGCGCAGTAGTTCCTCACGGGAGTTACCAGTTTGCTGGGATAGAGGTGAGGGATATAGAGGTGAGGCGGGAGTTGGTCAAAGATTACAAAGATACTCCCAATGTGTTTCGACCAACGCTTCTTCATGAAAAGCTTTGGAAAATCACAGTAAAGAACCGTCTGAATAAAACCATACCTCTTGTGATTTGGGAGAGAATTCCTCTTTCGGCAGAGGATAGAATTTTTGTGAAGAATGTCATCGCTACGGACAAGACGGCTGCTGAACTAAAGACGATTCAGACCAATGATGGGATAGTGAAATGGGAGATCATGTTGCCACCAGGTGAAGAAAAGGTATTGTCTTTTGGTTATACCATAGAATATCCAAAAGATACTGAATATTACGAGCAGGAGGAGTAATGGTATGGATCACCGAGTTTTTCATAAATCCAAGAAGTTAGAAGGGATTTTTTATGACATTCGTGGGCCGGTTGTTTCTGAAGCCCAGAGGTTAGAACAGGAGGGGTACAATATTATTCGGCTCAATACTGGCAATCCCCCGCGTTTTGGGATTGAGGCACCGGATGAAATTATCCGGGATGTGGCGTATAATCTCCGACAGGCCCAGGGATATACCCATGAGAAAGGGGTGTTTTCTGCGAGAAAGGCTATCATGCAATACTATCAACTCAAGGGCATCATGGATATAGAGATAGATGATATCTATATTGGCAATGGGGTGAGTGAGCTTATCCTTCTTTCTCTTCAGGCACTCCTTGATAATGGGGATGAGGTTCTTGTACCAGCCCCAGATTATCCCCTATGGACAGGGGCTGTGACCCTTTCTGGGGGAAAGGCCATCCATTATCTTTGTGATGAAGAGGCCAATTGGTATCCTGATGTGAATGATATCAAGAAGAAAATCACTCCAAAGACCAAAGGAATAGTGGTGATCAATCCCAATAATCCTACAGGCTCCGTGTATCCCGTGGAAATTCTTGAACAGATTATCAAACTGGCTGTTGAACATAAACTCATCATCTTTTCTGATGAGATTTATGAAAAGATTGTTTATGAAGAGGCAAAGGCCCATTGTATAGCTGCCATGACAGATGAAACCCTTGTACTCACCTACAATGGGCTTTCCAAGTCCCATCGTATTCCCGGTTTTCGTGTAGGTTGGCTCATGATTTCTGGCAAGAAGGAGTGGGCCTCTGACTACGTCGAAGGGCTCAATCTTGTGGCTTCCATGAGGCTGTGTAGTAACGTTCCTGCTCAATATGCTATCCAGACGGCCCTCGGGGGATACCAGAGTATTGATGATTTGATCAAGCCTGGGGGGAGACTTCGAGAACAAAGGGATTATGCCTATGCTCTCTTGAATGATATTCCAGGCCTTTCCTGTGTGAAGCCCATGGGGGCCCTTTATCTGTTTCCTAAGGTGGATGTCAAACGTTTCAATATCAAGGATGACATGAAGCTTGTGTATGATATTCTCCGAACGAAGCATATTCTTCTTGTTCAGGGAACAGGTTTCAATTGGCCAAAACCCGACCATTTTCGTTTTGTTTTTCTTCCTGATTTGAAAGATTTAGAAGAGGTTGCCAAACGTCTCAAGGACTTTTTCGCAGAGTATAAGCAGGAGGACTAAAAATGACAAAAGATGAGGCGAGAGAGGAGATTGAGAGACTGAGAGATTTTCTTCATTACCATAACTATCGCTATTACGTTTTGGATAATCCAGAGATATCGGATGAGGAATATGATGAGGCAATGCGTCGGCTTTTGGAGTTAGAAAAGAAGTTTCCTGATCTGGTTACTCCGGATTCTCCCTCTCAGCGTATAGGGGCACCTCCACTGGCCTCTTTTGAAAATTTTGTGCATCCTTATAAAATGTATAGCCTTGGGAATGCCTTAAACAGGGGGGAATTTTCTGCTTTTGTGCAACGGGTGAGGCAAGCCCTTGGGCAAGAAGAGATTGTCTGGACAGCTGAACACAAATTCGATGGTTTGGCCATTGAACTCATCTATGAGAAGGGGATTCTTACAAAGGGGGTTACACGTGGGAATGGGGAGATTGGTGAGGTGGTTACGCAGAATGTCCGTACCATACGTAATCTTCCTTTGAAACTTTTGGGTGAGGTTCCGGAAGAGATAGTGGTGTATGGAGAAGTAGTGATGCACCGAGAGGATTTTCTTGCTCTGAATCGTCAACGGCAAGAGGAGGGACTTTCTCTGTTTGCCAATCCAAGGAATGCGGCCGCAGGTTCTCTTCGTCAGCTTGATTCTTGTGTGACAGCACAACGGCGTCTTTATTTTTATGCCTATGGGGTGCGTTTTGTTGATGATGAGAGGATTCTTTCGCATTATGATCGAATGAGTTATCTTTATGAACATGGGTTTGCTATTTGTCCGCACCGGATCCGGACCAAAGATAGTGGGGAGGTTGAGGCCTACCATCGCTATTGGGAATCTCATCGAGAGGAGATCCCTTATGAGATTGATGGGATTGTCGTAAAGGTGGATGATGTGAGATTCCAACAGAGATTGGGGTATGATGCCAAAACCCCCAAGTGGGCCATTGCCTGGAAGTTCAAGCCTGCCCAAGCGAAGGCTGTGCTTCGAAAAGTAGAACTTGGGGTAGGAAAACAAGGAACAATCACTCCTGTGGCTGTGTTTGATCCTATTTTTCTTGCTGGGGCACGGGTTCAGCGAGCGACCCTTCATAACTTTGATGAGGTGAAACGTTTGGATCTTCATGAGGGGGATACACTTCTTGTTGAAAGATCAGGAGAGGTGATACCCAAGGTCGTAGGTGTCGTGAAAGAAAAACGCCAGCCAGGAGCGAAACCAATTGTTGAACCCACCCATTGTCCTGTGTGCGGTACCTCCCTTCAACGGATGAAGGATCAGGTGGATGTGTTCTGTCCCAATCCTGAGTGCCCGGCGATCGTGAAAGCACGGCTTCGTCATTTTGTTTCTCGTTCCGCTTTTGATATTGAGGGGTTGGGAGAGGAACTGTTGGAGCGTTTCTATGAGGAAGGGTTTGTGAAAGGATTTGGGGATATTTTTCGCCTGAAAAATCAGCGGGAGCGTCTCTTGTCTCTTGAGAGAATGGGTGAGAAACTTGTGGATAAACTATTGGCCAATATTGAACAGCGACGAAAGATTCCTCTGGATCGTTTTCTGTATGCTTTGGGGATTGATTATGTGGGACAGGAGACAGCCAAAAGTATTGCTCGAGAATTTGGCACCCTTGAGCGTATCCAGCAGGCAACATATGAAGACTTTCTTCGTCTGTATGGAGTTGGGGAGGTGGTGGCTCGAAGCCTTGCAGAATTTTTTGCAAGTCCTCGTGGTCAAGCTATCATCCGCGATCTTAAAGAAGCAGGTGTTGATGTTGAAGAGGCCAAAAAGGTGTCTTCTGAGGGTGGGGCATTGATGGGACAGTATGTCTGTGTTACGGGAAAACATGAGTCGTATTCTCGAGAAGAGATTTTTCGCATGATAGAAGCAGAAGGTGGGATTCCACAGGAGAATGTCACAAAACAGACCTCATTGCTCTTGGTGGGAGAAGCCGCTGGCTCCAAGTTGGCAAAAGCCCAAAAAATGGGTATTCCCATCATGCCTCTTGATGAATTTGTGAGGAAGAGAAAGGCTGAGGGTTAGTAATACACCTCCACAAGGAAAAGAGCATGGGGTGGGGCGGTGAGGATGTGACGTTTTTCCCTTGGAGAGGAGGTGAGTCTTTGGACGTCATCAATCGTTATCTCATGAAGCCCAACCTGGATCAAGGTTCCGGTGAGCATACGGACCATTTTATGGAGAAAACTGTCACCTTTGAAGTGGAGAAAGATTCGAGGCTTATGGATCTCCAGCGTGATGGTGTCTAACCGTTTGTAGGCAGATTTGTCCTTGGAAAGTGCAGTGGTGAAGGCTCGAAAATCCCTGGTTCCGGTGAGAAAAGGGATGGCCTTTTGCATGGCCTCAAGATCAAGGGGCTGGCGAATGTGATAATAGTAGCGTCTCTCGAAGATGTTTTTCTTCTCATCATTCCATATCTGATAACGGTAGTGTTTGCCAATGGCAAGGTGACGGGCATGAAAGCGTGGTTCGGCTTCTCGAATGGAAACCACTTGAATATCATCAGGAAGATACTGTCTCAGATAGGCTTCCATCTCAGCGAGAGAGAGTGTACTTCGTGTGAAAAAGTTTGCTGATTGTCCGAGGGCATGGACCCCTGCATCCGTTCTACTTGCACCAATGAGGTCTACCTCTTCCCCTGTCATCTGCCTGAGGACATGTTCGATTCTCCCTTGCACTGTACTTTGTCCTTCTTGACGTTGCCAACCGTGGTATTTTCCACCGTCGTATTCCAGGATAAGATGGATGTTGCGTACCATGGAGTTTCTCCTATTTTCCTATACAGAATTGAGAAAAGATGCGGTCCAAAAGAGCCTCATGAGTGGTTTTGCCGACAATTTCTTCGAGGGCATGTTTTGCCTTGAAAAGATGGTGGGCAATATATTCTTCTGGAGTGTTGGCAAGGGTTTCTTGGATGGCCTGTGAGATGGCATCATGGGCCTGTCGAACAAGGGTTTCTTGGCGTTGGTTGGTGAGAAGAACATCAGCTTGGGGATTATATCCCATAGAATAGTAGAAGGCGGCCAATTTTTCATGCAGGGTATCAATATGCCAATGATTTTTCACCGAAATCCAAAGGGGATCAGGTAGAAAGGTATACTCTTGGGCATAGTGGGGTTCTTCGACTTTGTTAATCACAAAAAGACAAGGTTTGTCCTTGAGAAGGTTTACGATGATAGTATCCTCTTCGGTGGGGGGGCGACTTCCGTCAAAAAGGGCTATACAAAGGTCGGCCATATCGATAGCCCGTTGACTTCGACGAATTCCTTCTTGTTCCACAATGTCGGTACTCTCGTGAATACCAGCCGTGTCAATGAGACGGAAAGGGACATCTTTAATCTGAATCTCAACTTCAAGGGTGTCTCTGGTAGTTCCTGGGATATCGGTGACAATAGCCCTGTCCTCTTGTGCCAGGAGATTGAACAGGCTGGATTTTCCTACATTGGGTGCTCCTACAATGGCTACTTTTATACCTAGGCGAAGGATCTGACCGGCCCGAGCTGTGTGCAGGAGATTTTCAAGGGCGTGTGTTAGCTTTTGAAGGTGAGAAAGAAGGTATTCTTGGGAAAGATACGTTTCTTCAATATCACTGTGGTCAATGGCGGCCTCTACCCTGGCGAGAAGGTCAAGCAGATCTCTATGAATTTGCTCGATCACGTGGGAGAGTTTTCCTTGGAGTTGGGAGAGAGCCGCACTCTTGGCAAGCCTGGTGTGGGCGCGGATGAGATCATTCACTGCTTCGGCCTGACTTAGGTCCATCTTTCCATTGAGGTAGGCTCTTTCGGTAAATTCCCCTGGTTTGGCTGGTTGTGCCCCTGCGGCAATGAGGTGTCTCTGTGCTTCTAGAAGAAGCCATGGGTTACCATGAAGCATGATTTCTACCATGTCTTCGCCTGTGTATGAGGCAGGCGAGGGATACTTGATCCATATGCCTTCGTCTAATACTTCACCGCGCGGATCAACAAAAAAGCCCAGACTTGCGTAGCGAGGGACAATCTTTTGCCAGGGGGTTCGGCCACGATAGAAACATTCGGCTAGGGAAAAAGCCTCTTTTCCACTGAGACGAAGAACCCCGATAGCTGATTCCCCCAGGGGAGTGGCCAGAGCCACAATAGTTGACCGTTGGTTATACCCGGATGTGGCGGTCAAGGTTGATAATCTCCTGTTCAATGATAGTGTAGATATTCTGGATCGTCCAGTAGAGAACAAGGCCTGAGGGCATATTCCAGAAAAGGAAGAGGAAGACAAGAGGGAGGAGGTACATGTTGAGTTCCTGTCCCTTCATGGCTGGATTCTTGGCTGTTTGGAGTTTTGTTTGAAGAAGTTGGATGGCTGTCATGATAAGGGGGAGCAGATTAAAATGGTTGGGAAGAAAAGGAATATTCAAAGTAAAGAGCGTATCAGGCTGAGTGAGATCTTTTATCCACAAAAAGGTGGCCCCTTTAAGTTCCACAGAGTGAGAGAGTACACGATAAAGAGCAAAAAAGACAGGAATCTGCAGAAGGAGAGGAAAACACCCCCCCAGGGGATTAATCTTCTCTTTCTTGTAGAGTTCCATAATCTTTTGTTGGAGAAGTTGCTGGTTGTCTTTGTATTTTTCTTGGATGTTTTTGATCTTTGGTTGAAGGAGTTGTTGTTTTTTTACAGAGATAGCAGCCTGAATGGAAAGAGGAGAAAGGAGGAGTTTCACGAGAAGAGCAATAAGGATGATCACTATTCCTTTGTTTGTGATCCAACTTCCAAGGATGTGGAAAAGCCATACCATGACCCATTCAATAGGCTTCATGAACCAGGCAAAGACCATTGGCCAGCGGAAGAGTTGGCCATAGGTAGGATTGAGAGAACGGAGGAGAGACTCCTTTCGTGGACCACAGTAATACTGGATGGTGAAATGGGTAGTTTCTCCTGCACCAAGAAGAAGGACAGGAAGGTAAAGGGTGATAGCAGTTTTTTCGTAGGTTTTGTGGCGGCTTTCTATATCATACGAGGCAGAGACACCACTCGTTTTAGGTTCCACAAGAAAGACAAAGTAGTTATCTGCGAGGGACAGCCATTGAAAATTACTCACAAAGGCCGTGTTTTGGCCAGCGCTGAAGAAGCCTTTTTTGAGTACCGGCACGAACTTCTTGCCTATGTAGGCTCCATAGGTTTGCATGTTTCCACTTCCTGGGTCATTGGTGTTCATGATATCTGGTCTCCATCGGAGGAGAAACGATCGCCCTTGATAGTCTATCTTGATAGCTTCTTTGGCTCTGTTTGAAATGGAGATCGTCTGTAAAAATGTATAATTGGAAAGTATTTCGTAGCGAATACGAACCTCAAGAGGGAGGGAGTTCCAGGCAAGCTGCGCTGTCCATTCAGAGGAGGTGGGACTACTAGAGACAAGAGAAAATACGGGGGTAGCGAAACTCTCTTTTTCCCATTGAAGGGCTCCATACCCCCCCTGGGGAGGAAGAAAAAGGGACACAGGAGAGTCCGATTGGTTCCATTCTCCATCTACGGACAGTTGGGAAATTCCTGCACCTTCCCCACTCACCACAAGGCGGATGGTAGGTGTCTGAAGAAGAAGATTGGTAGGAGGTGTCGTTTGTGTGGGAAGCGAGATATTCAAAGGAGGGGTCTGGACAAGGGTATTGGTGGTTGTTTCAGTTGAAGAGACTGGATGAGAGGTTTTTTTCCCCATTTGTTGAAAGATATAGATATAAAATCCAAAAAATAACACCATGAGAAACATTGAGATAAAAAAACGCTTCTCAAAATCTCGATCCATGGGGAGCCTCCTTTGAATTCAGTGGAGAGAGATAAGCATCCTTGCCGAGAGCGGGACTCGAACCCGCACGAGTATTTCTACCCTAGGGATTTTAAGTCCCTTATGTCTACCAATTCCATCATCTCGGCAAAGGGAATGAGGGGATGGCCGGAATCGAACCGGCTCAATAGCGATTTTGCAGACCGCTGCCTTCCCACTTGGCTACATCCCCTTGTGTGAGAAATATATTATACCATATTTGAAAAAGTATGTCAACTTTTCTGTTTTTGCTTCAGCAAAGAAGACAAGAAAAAAGGGACTGTCCTCAGACAGTCCCTTTGTAAGGAGGTTTGGTGTGTAGGTGTTTTTACCATTTCTGTCCTTTTTTCCCCATATAGCCAGGACGAGGGGGGAGGTTTTGGAGTTGCTGTCTTTGTTCTGGAGTGAGGATCTTGAATATCTCTAACTCGGCCTCAAAGCGGCGCTGAGCAATTTTTTGTTGGACAGACTGAAGTTTCGCATAAAGTTCTTTGGCTTTTTTTTCGTCCAGGGAAGTAGCTGTCATGACCTTGTGGAGATCATAACGGATTTGATCGGCCTCTGTATCGAGAGCGACACTCTCTTTACGGAGGTTTTGCTGGATGGCAAAGATCTTATCCCGTTGTTCCTGGGTGAGATTGGTGAGCATGCTGATTCCTTGCATTCCTCTTCCAGGCACTTTTCCTTGGGGACCGGTACCTTGACCCATTCCAGGGCCCATCTGACCAAAAAACATAGAGACACCAACGACACTAACCATAACCATTGTCCATACGGATCTTCTCATACTCTCCTCCTTGTGGTGAGTAATGTGTTTTCATTATAATAAGGGAGCAAAGTGAGAAAAAGTTGCAGAATTTCTTTTCTCTCTTTTTGAGACGTATTCTTGGTGTGGGACGTAGAGACGAGGAGAGAGTCGTGGAGAGGAGATTGTGCGAAAAAAACAACAATAAAATGCTCTCTCCTTCTCTCAAAGTCTGTTTTTCTATTTTTTTATGAAGAAAGAATTATCAGTATTTTTTTGAGAAAAGGAGAGAACTTCCCATAGAAAAACAAAAGCCATGCCTTTTGTCTTCAAGGTTTTCGAAAATCTGTCTTTTTTCTTCGTATGAGAAAAAAACTCACACGACTTTCCCATGAAAAAAAGAGAGGCTTTCTTTGTGAGGAGGACTGAGGAGATACCCCGTTTCTTTTTTCACCACAGGACAAAAGGGAGATCATTTTTCCTCTTCTGGAGAAAAGTGCACGTCCTCCCCGCAACAAGTTCTGGTGACTTTTGAGAATCAGACTTCCCCGGTATCAGGGGACAACCTTCTGATACCGGGGAGAAAAAGAAGAGAAAAGAGTCACTTTTTAGGCTGAGGGTTTGGTCCTGGTTGTTTTGGTTGAGGTCCTGGGCCTCCTGCATTCCCTTGAGGGGGAGGGGGAGTGTTGGGTCCTGGCTGTTGTGGTCGTGCACTGGAGCGTTTCAGCCATTCTTTGCGTTGTTCTTTTGTGAGGACTCTTACCATCTCGAGATCTGCCTGAAATCTGAGTCGAGCTATCTCTCTCTGAATAGTTTCGATACGTTCTTGAAGCTGGAGGAGTTTTGGTTCATCGAGTGTGTCAGCAGTCAATGCTTCCCGAAGTTGAATTCGAAGTTGGTTAAGCTGTTGGACTCTTTCTCGATTTTGAGCCTGGAAGTTGGTTTCAATCGCTTCAATTTTTTGTTTTTGCTCAACGGAAAGACTCATCTCTGCTCTCACAAGAGGGAGGAGAACAACTTCCTCCTGGGGGTTAGGTGGTGGGGTTTGACCAAAAAGGGTTACTGTACTGAGAGTGACAATCGACAAAATGAACCAGAGTCTTTTCATGGGGTACCTCCTTGCTATATTTATGGGTCTTGGATTCTCTTTTTTGAAGAGAGGAATACCCATCTTTCTATAATACGAGGATCTGTGTGGAAATGTGAAATTTTAGGGAGGTGAAAATGTTCTTTTTATGATTTTTCTACGAGGTATTTCCAGTATTTTTTTGGCATCATTTGGCGTTGTTGTCTTGGGTTTTTTCGTTCAGGTATGGCAATGCTGTGATAAAAATTTTTCCACAGGGTTTGGATCTCTTTTTCTTTTTCACTTTCAAGACAGTGAATATCTTCTTGGAGAACAAAACCCTCAGCCCAATGAATCTTCCCATCATAGAGAACGGCCACGTCACGAGAGGTATCATGGATGATCCAGCGTTCTTTGGCGAGACGTCGGCGGAAATGTGGCCAGAGGTAGGGGAGGATATGATGGGTTGGTTCGATAGGGGCATAGAGCCAGCCTCCTGTTTCTCGGAAACGAACCAGTCCCTGAAAACGGTGGACTTCACGGAAGTAGGCCTGTCGTATCTTTCTCACGCGATGGATAATGGGATCTTGCAGGGCGTCTCGGATGGTTTTTCCTTTTTCTTGAAGGAGAAGCACATAATGAAGGACAAGGTGTTCTTTGTGTGAAGTATCAGCGAAAAAAAGGACAAAAACATCCTCAAGTACTTCTTTCCCATACTGGGATCGCAAAGAGCGGAACCATTCTTCTACAAGGGCACTCTCTGGGGGGACTTTTTCTTCAGCAAAAAGGCTTTCTTCTGGTCCTGCGAAAGTATCTTTCCTTTCTAGGGCTATCACAAGGGCTGTAAAGAAGGACTCAAATCTACCATCGTGAACAATCATAGAGGGGGCCTAAGTTTGGTGAAACACATTTTCCTCAGCAGGGAAGATGCCCATTTCCACCTCTTCCTTGTACTGAAGAACAGCACGAAAGATAGTCTCATAGAGGTTGGCATACACCTTGTTGTGTCGATAGGTGCGATCAGGTTCGTAGCCGAGCATGTCCGTGATGACGAGCACCTGCCCATCGGTGTAGCGTCCCGCCCCAATCCCTATGGTAGGGAGTGAGACCATATCTGTGATAAGTCTGGCTGCCTCTTCTGTGGTACCTTCAAGTACCAGGCTGAAAATGCCCGCCTTTTCTAAGGCTTTGGCATCTTCACTGAGGGTTTCGATGTCGGTTTCAGTACGTCCCGCTACCTGATACCCACTTTTGAGTACCTGCTGAGGGCGAAGTCCAATATGCCCCATCACGGGGATCCCGAGGGAAACCATCTTTTCTACAAGGGGGGTTATTTCCTTGCCACCTTCGAGTTTGATGGCATCTGCCCCTGCTTCTTTGAGAAAGCGTCCAGCATTGTGGATAGCCTCTTCTTCTGAGACCCCATAGGAAAGAAAAGGCATATCAGCGACGACCATTGTTTTAGGGGCACCACGTTTGACAGCGGCCACGTGAGCAACCATGATATCCATGGTTACGGGAAGGGTGGTTGGGTAGCCTAAAATGGTGGTACCTAGCGAATCGCCCACCAAAATAATATCAATCGCAGCTGCCTCAAGAATACGAGCAGTGAGATAATCATAGGCCGTGAGCATGGAGATTTTGCGTTTGCCTTTGAGATTTCGGATACGGGATGCAGTAACCATAGAGACCTCCCATTATGCCACAAGTATATCACTGAAACGAAAATCTGTCAAGAAAGAGGACTCAGGAATGTATCTATACCCCGCCTACTTTCACATTGGTGATGAGGAGATGAGGACCTCCTGTTGAAACAGGAAGACCACTCTGTCCCCCCTTCCCACAGCCTCCGAGTCCCCCATGGTGTTCGAGATCGTTTCCTACAGCCTGGATATTCTCCAGAGTGGTGAAGACGTTTCCTGTGAGGACAACATCCCGAACAAGTTCTGAAATTCTCCCCTTTCGGATACGGTAGGCATGAGCTGCAGAAAAGGTGAACATTTCAAGGTTAGTCATTCCCCCAAGGTAATCACACGCATAAATACCATCCTCAATTCCTTCAATCATAGCCTCAAAGGGAGTATCATGAGGTTCAATGTAAGTGTTGGTCATACGAACGATCGGTTGGTGGCGAGGGCTTATGGCACGGGCATTGCCTGTGGGGGACTGTCCCATCTTCCAGGCGGTTTCTCTGGAGTGAAGGCGTCCTGTCAGGATGCCGTCTTTGAGGAGATAGGTTTTGTTTCCAGCGACCCCCTCATCGTCATATGGGGTATAGCCCGCGAGATTTGGAATACTTCCATCGTCAACAATAGAGAGAAACTCTGGGCCAAAACGTCTCCCTTCTTTCATAACTTCAAGCATATCTGGATTTTCAGCCAGAAAATCTGCTTCTGAAAGGTGACCAAAAGCCTCATGGGCAAAGACCCCGCTGAGCCTAGGGTCAAGCACAACAGTGTAAGTTCCCGCCTCTACAGGGGGGGCTTGAAGGAGATCAAGTGACCGTTTTTTGATAGTTTCTGCCTTGTTTTCAAGGTTGAGAACGAGTTCCATTCCCCCATACTGTCCCACCGACTCGGCAGCCCGTTGAAAGAGAGAGCCCTCCTTGGCTGTCACGGAAAAGGAAATCCCTGTGAAGGTTTTGTGCATTTCAATACGACTTCCCTCGCTATTGAGAAAAAGCGTTTCTGTTAACGTGTCCCGGTAAGTAACGGCTTGCCGGGAAATCCGAGGGTGCGTTAGCATATCATGGTAACTTCGAACAAGGGAGAGCTTTTGCTCAAGGGTAAAAGAAGAAGGAGAAATCTCTGGGTGAGTAACGACAGTGGTGGTGATTGGAGCCTGGCGAATGATATTCCGCGGCGTGTGTTGAAAACGAGAGGCAAGGCGTGCATTTTCCAGGGCTTCTGTGGCATAACGCCTATACTCCTCTCCATTGAAACTCACAAACCCCCACCCTCCCTGATACAGAACCCGGATATTGCCTAAGCGGGTGGTACTTCTCTGAAGGTGCTCAATAGTTCCATTGGCGTACACAAGGGAGGTGGTATGCGTTGTTTGACTATGAATTTCATAGTAATCCGCCCCCTGGAGAAAAGAAAGAAGAGTCTCAATATCCATATCATCCATCCTTGCCTTGGTGTGAATAAAGAAAAACAAAGGGACTATCCTTGCGAATAGTCCCCACACAAAACCGGGGAGAGTTATTTGTTTTTGCTTATCATGTTTTCAAGGTGTTTTACCTCGTTGGTGAGGGCATTTATCTTGGATGAGACAATATGAAAACCCTCGATGATTTCCTTGCTGAGTTGCCCCATGAAGTTTTCGATTTTTTCCATATGTTCGCGGGTAGTTACCACCCGGCCTTCGACTTTGTCAAGTTCTGCTTTGATAGCGTTGACCTTTTCCATGATTTCGGTCATACTTTTGTCCATCGTTTTCCTCCTCTTTGATGATACCATATCATACCGAAAAAAGAGGAAAAAAGCAAGACTTTGCATGTTTTTTTTGATTTTTTTTCCCTTTGAGGCTATGATATACGTATATAAGGAAAAGGGGAGAAGGAGGAGTATATGTATAGCAAGAAAATGATATATCCCTTGGTAGGTGTGATTATTTTTCTTGTGAATGGGTGTTTTTTGTTTGAAGAGGAAAAAAAACAACCCGATGTCGCTACGGTAAGAACAAACTCCTACACCCTTCCAGCAGGCTATTTTTTGTACGTTACCGTGCGCAATCTTACCACTGAGACCAAGAATGTTGCGGTGTGGGGAAAAAATCTTTCTACTCCACTCACTCCTACAAAATCATTCGGTGGGGGATTTTCTCTTACCCCATCCTTATCCACTCCCATCATGGGGCTTCCTCCTTCGTTTCAATACCATATTCCCACGGGGAATTGGCGGGCCTCTTTTTCCTCATCAAAGGCTACTTTTACTTTTGGTTCCTCTCCTCCTATTAACTATGGCGAGAACCCTTCAAATTGGACTATTGGGACAACAAAACTTAACTTTTGGGTGGTGAATATTCAAGCAAACAAATATAGCAATATTACCGCTACCCTTCGTGCCATAGGAACCAATATGACAACGGGGGCGTCTCCTTCTTCGGTGGCTGGTGGGGTAGCCTATATCTTTGTAGATGATAATGATTGGGGGACACGTGTCACGCCCACCATAGTTACACAAATAGCCACGAATTTCAACGGGGCAAATGGTATCTATGCTAAACTCACTAATATCCTTGGTGGGTATGAGGATGGAGGGGGGCCTGGAGGGGATGGAGGGGTGGATGCCAACAAAAATATCTACATTCTTCTTCACGATATCCAGGATGGGTATAGCGGGAGTGGAGGATTTGTAGGAGGGTATTATGCGCCAATCAATGATTTTCCTACCAATTACCAGCCTCCCTCTACCACTTTTAGTTCTATGAAACAGATGTTTGTGATAGATGCGTATCCAACTCTTACCTCTTATCCGGGCTTTGGTATCAGTACGTTGATCCACGAGGCTCAGCATATGATCAATTTTGGGCAAAAGTATTTCATTGGGGGAGTTCAGGAAGAAACCTGGCTTAACGAGGCCTGTTCCATGATGGTGGAGGACATTCTTGATGAGTTTGTTCCGTCTGCTGATAGAGTCTATGTGAATAATAGTCGAATGTCTTATTTTGTGAGCGAACCGGAACGTGGGCTTTTGAGATGGAGCGACGACGATGATGTGCTTTACGATTATGGGAAGGCGTATGCCTATCTTGCCTTCGTGGCTCGGAATACCACCCCGAGAATTGTCAAAGAAATAGTCTCTGGGGTAGGGAGAAACAAAACAGGTGGGGCTGCAGTAGAGGCAGCTCTGTCGGCGGTTGGGGCAGGCAAAACCTTTAAGGAGAGTATTCGCCTCTGGCAAAAAGCCAATATTTATAATACCACTTCCCTTTCTTCTTCGTGGACAGGATATAGGACCAATGCCTCTCTCAGTGGTTATGAGCTTCGAGCTTTGGATCTTAATAGTTATAATAATGACCGATCTAGTACAGGACCGGTGTTGTATTATTTCCGATCGGCGAAGAACGTCTTCACCTTTGATCCGTACTCAACCTTTATCTTCAAGGGGGTACCGACGAGTGGTAGTACCGTAACAGTGTATATTTCCGATGATCCTCAAATAGAGGTGGAGGCGATTATCACGAACTTGTGAAATATTCTTCCTCTTTTTCTGGGAAGGGAGGTAGAAGAGAAGGACTTTTCCCTTGGATGAAAGACCTATGGGTTTCTTAAAAAAGGGGGAAAAGAGGGGCATGGAAGCAAAAAAAGAAATCCATAGGAGGAAAACGATGAAAAAAATGTGGGAAAAGGTGATGAGGGTAGGTGTTATCGGGACCCTTTGTCTCTGGATAGGGGGGTGTGGTGTTTCACAAGGATCTGGGAAAAGCGCAAAAGAGGAATCTGTCATCCCCTCGTCTTTTGTATGGCAGATGTATCCCATAGAGGGAGAGACAAGTGAGAATAGCTGGAAGGGTATTGCTTCTTCCACGGATGGGATGAAGCTTTTGGCATGTCTGGGAGAGGGAGGGGTAGGATATCTCTGGACCTCGTCTGATGGTGGCCTCTCATGGCAGGAAAGACGACAGAGTGGTTTGAAAGAGTGGAAAGACGTGGCTTCTTCTGGGGATGGAATGAGGTTAGTTGCCGTGAGCTATAGTGAAGTTTCGGGAGGAGGGTATGTCTATACCTCAGTGGATGGAGGAAACACCTGGGCAAGAAGAATAACTGCAGGAGAGAGATGGTGGGAATCTATAGCCATCTCGACTAATGGTATGCAAATAGTTGTCAGTGTGCCAGATGAAACTCTTTTTATTTCTCTTAATGGGGGAGAAACCTGGTATCAAGGGGATGTTTCTGCTCACTGGAGTGATGTGACTATAGCAGGAAACGGAAGTATCATGGTGGCAGTAGCTGGGGGTGGCTATCTTTATCGTTCTGTCAATGCTGGGACAAACTGGGCGGCTCATCCTACCTTGGGGAAAAAAGCGTGGAAGGCTGTGAGTTCATCGGCTGATGGCACTACCATGATAGCCGGTGTGTACGAAGGATCCCTGTGGGTGTCTTTGGACAAGGGAGTGAACTGGACAGAGTGTACGGCAGCCGGGACGAGACAATGGTGGGATGTGGCTGTTTCTCCTGATGGGAGTACACTGGTGGGAGTGACTGATGATGCCGTGTATGTTTCTCTCGATAATGGCGTCACATGGTCAGAAAAGACAGGAGTGGGGAGTCTCTCTTTTCCTCGGATAGTCTTGTCTGTTGATGGGATGCGTATGGCACTTAGTGCGCGCAATTCTTTTCTCAAATTCTCTTCTAATAGGGGCAATACCTGGGAAGAGTGGAAAACGGCAGGACCACGTACGTGGGGAGATGCGGCTCTTTCTGCAGGGGGAGAAATCATTGTGGCTATAGTAAATGGGGGTTATGTGTATACTTCTCCGAATCGTGGTGAAGGCTGGTTTGAAGGAGGAAACAGACACTTCTGGTTGGTGGGAGCCTGTTCTGATGATGGGAAGCGGATAGTAGCGTGTGATGGGACAGAGGTGAAAGTCTCTCTTGATAAAGGAACTAATTGGACATCGCTTGCTAGTGGCACGGTTGGGGATGCATACGCACTAGCCATGTCCTCAGATGGCAAACGTCTTGTGGCGAGTGTAAGTGGGAATCAGCTTTTTCTCTCTTTTGATGCGGGGACAAATTGGATCCCCCAAGTGGCGTTGGGAAATCAGATGTGGAGAGGGGTGGCGCTCTCTTCGGATGGGATGAAGATCATTGCTCTTGTGGAGGGTGGGTATCCCCGCATCTCTTCCGACGGAGGGGTGACGTGGAAAACCAATACACTTGCTGGAAACCGGTACTGGATCTCTGTTGCTTCTTCGGCAAATGGAGAGAAGCTTCTTGCTTCTGTGATCAGTGGCTACCTTTACCTTTCTTCGGATGGAGGGAATAGCTGGAGTCCCCTTGTGTCACTGGGTGATAAAAACTGGCAGAGTGTCAGCATGTCAGGGGATGGCCAGATTTTGGCGGCAGCTGTTTCGGATGGCTTGGTGTATGTGTCCCTAGATGGGGGAAATACCTGGCAGGAGCAAACAACTCTCGGGAGTCGGAAGTGGAAGAGAGTGGTACTTTCTCTCGACGGAAAGACACTTTTGGCTCTTGGAGAGGGAGAAAAAAATCTTTTTGTTGGGAAAAGATAACACCAAGAGTTGAAAAAAAACACGAGGAATCGTATACTGTTAGAGAGAAACCTTTTTATTCACTGGGAAAAAACCAAAGGAGAGTATATGAAACGCATTGGAATGATAGGGGTAGGGGTTGTCATAATGGCTACCATAGGGTACGGAGAACTTGCCAAACGCCCTCAAACGAATATCACGGGGCTTCTTATTGCTCTGGGTAATGAGCCCTTTGTCTCATTTGGTATAAAAATGAACGAAACCAATGTCGTCCTTATCCATCCCGCTTTTCAGCAGAAGGTGAAGAAACTTTCTCAGACCACGTATGAATGGAAAGGCTATCTCTATACAGGACAAGAACTCTTAGATGCCTCAACCTCGGCATCCCTAAAAAAGGTTCATGCTCTGGTACTCTCCAATCAGGTGTATTTTGTCCCCACAAAATGGAAAAAAACCAAAGGAGAATAACATGAAACGGGGGTTTTTTCTCTTGTGTGTGTTCTTTTTCCTTGGCTGTGGTGAAGCAAGTCGATCTGATTCTGGCTTTTCGTCGCATACAGGGGGAGATGTGTATCGTTTTAATGATCGGCCCTATGACACCATCCGAGGGGTAGAAAGGGACCTTTACAACTATATTTTTAACATTATCCGGAATAAACTCATTTTTTATGTTCTTGAGAGTTATCCACAAGCGCCTGAGCCTTTTGGAGTGGTAGTAGAATTGGATATTTCTAGTGTAGGACGAGGGCTCGGGGAAAAAAGAGAGGCCCCTCCTCTTCGAGGATGGTTCATCTTTGCGGGGGATGCAGTGCCTGTAGAAGAAAATTTTCTTCAGGCTTATCGGGCCAGAAATCTTTCTGAAAACTACCGAGATATGGCAAAAGCAACATTTTGGGTGGAAAAGCGGGAAACCGATACCTATCAGGTCTTTGTTCGGTACTGGAATAAGACGATGATTCAAGAATTTCTCTATGTCGTGAAACGAGTGAGAGGTTCCTATACCGTGGTGAAAACAGAGCCATTGTAATATTCAGTGGGGCAAGGATTCTTTTTTTACAGATGTGTCTAAAAAGATTTTTTCACAAAGTACAAAAAAGTATATCTTGAGAAAAAAAGAGATAAGTTTTTTGAGAGGGAATGAAGGGGTGAGAAGAAAATGGTGGGACTAATGCTTTCTTTTTTTCTGGTTTTTCAGGTGTCAGGGATTTCTCTCTATGAGGAGATACAGGCTGGGAAACGGCGTCTCTTTCGTGTGTGGGAAGAGGAAACTACCCAGGGTATGAGGGTCTATGCTTTGAGTGAGGAGGAAACCCATGTCTTTTGGTTGGATACACATTATGCGACGGAGAAGTGGTTTTTTACGAATGCGCATCAACGGTTTGTGATAGAACGGTCTGGAAATTTTTTAGTGAGAAAAGAGGAAGGGATAGTGGTGAGCAACTACACCATTGATGAGGCACCATGGTATCAATTTGTGGAGGTGAGTTTTCGTCCATGGTTGGTATCGGGAAAAAAAGTATCCCCAATGTTCTGGATTTTTCAACCGGGAGTGATGGTGCTTCACAAGATGATAGCCTATCGAGAGAATGAGGAGCCTCTTGTTCTTCAAGGCAAAAGTCTCTCTTCCCTCAAGGTACGTATGACACTTCCCGGAGCAAAAGCGGCTTTTTGGCGAGCGTGGTATTGGTTTGATACCAATGGAGTATTTCTTCGGTATGAAGGGGTTCGTATCGTTGGACAACCTGTGACGAAAGTTGAGAGAAAAAGCCCCTGATTAGACAGAGAAGACAATATCAAGAGAGGGAAACCCTATCACAAACCCACTGACCACCTCATCATCCTGTTGATAAGGGGTGAAGATGTCACCGGCTGTGCCATAGAGGCTTCTGTTAGATTCAATGATAAAGGCAGATTGGATGTATCCCATGCCAGCAGAGTATTTGCCCTCTTCAATATGGTAAAGCTGTTTTTGAACAATTCGAAGTTGTCCATGAACGGTAGCATAGTATGGGAAAAACGAGGTATGGGTGCCTGACCCAATAAGAAGAAAATAAGGAGATATCATCCAGTATTCATCAAAGTCTTCTTCAAAGGCAAAGGGCCAGAGTTTTTCTCTCTCACTGGGGGTATATTCATAGGAGAGGAGATGTTCTATCTCTTCCTTGCAGAGAGGGTAGGTTTTCATTTCAAACTCTTGTCTGAGGTCAAAACGAGCCAGACGTTTGCCAAGCTCGATCTTTTTTGCAATGATGTCTTGTTTGGACTTTTCAAGTATTCCTCTATTTCTGACGTGGATGTGGAGTTCGTTATTTTCGCACCTCATGGTAATAACCACCTGGAGGTTTTCGTCGGTGTAGAGAAGAGGAGTTCCATCGGGAAGCACTACTTTTTCTTGAAGAATTCTTCCCATAATATCCATAGAAAGTGGGCTCTCACTATCGGGGATCAGTCCAACTTCAGCGGCGAGATGAAGGGCATTCTGTTTTTCGGCGTTTTTGATGAACTCTCGGAGGAGAGGGTCAACCTTAACAGAAAGATCAGGAATATAGGCGTTCAACATCTCATGCAAGCGTTCAAAGACAAAACCCTCTTGAGAAGAAAAGAATCGGAACTCACAGGATTGTCGTTTTTTTCCGACGTCGGTAATGGTGGGCAACCATTCTGAGGAAGAGGGATTGGCAAGAGAAAAATAAAACGTCTTGTCTTGACATCGTACCTGGAGAGGGAAATTCTCCCAGTTTCCCTGGGGGCGTTCAGAAAGGATAGTTACGCCAGTTTTCATAAGACACTCCTTCTTTATGGATAGAGAAACTGGATACCTATAACCGTACCAGGAACGGGTGTAGTAAAATGATAAGGAAAATGGGGAAACTGGGCGTGTTTCCACCGAAACCTTTCTCCTGCCCCTTTTTCCCAGCTGTCGTAAAAAAGGGTATATCCTGTCCAGGTACCGTTTTCCCTCTCAAGAGAGAATTTCCAGAGCCAGGAAAGTTCTCCAAAACCCTGGTTGGTTTTTCCATTCCAACTGATACATCGTACCTCATGGGGGATAAACTCATGCCACGTATTGCTGATGGAACGTATTCGCCAAGAGAGGATATCAATTTGGGAAACGTCGTAGAGTGAAAGGGTCTGGATCTGAAGGGTATGCGTGGTGGTATTGGTGAGAACGATGAGAGGGGATCGTGTTAATTTCCAGAGCCCCTCATAGCGGTTGGTAGTACCATACAGAGTAACTGTCACTCGGAAAAGGTGACTTTCCTGGGGAGAATTGGTGGGAAGATCCCACCGTTTGAGTTCAACCTCTGGCCAGACAACGTGGGGGGTCTCAGGGGAAGAAACGCTGGGTTCCGTTGGGGAAAGAGGGGTATTCACCTCTGCCAGAAGGAGGAAAAAGCAAAAAATTTTCATCATAACTCCTTTCTTTTTTCATTGTAATGCTAAAGAGAAAAAAAATCAACTGCTGAGAAAAAGTGAATTGACTTTTTCTCTCGAGTATAGTATAATGAAACGGAAGGGGAAGGTGTGGAAGATGGATGAGGACCCTGAAGAGAAACTGTGTGAAGTGAGCGAAAAACCAGAGGGTCTACAGGCATTTTCAGACCTTTCTTGTTTCTCAAAGGAAAAAGGAACTTCCAAGCAAAAAGGCCGTAGGGATGGGGCTGTGACCCCTGCGTAGTGATCTCAGGGCCGCCCTAGAGAGAATGAACATGGGGTAGGAATACCAAGGAGAAGTCGTGCAAGAGGTATCTGAGCTTTGTGAAGACATAAAGAGACGATAGGAAGGTATAAACGAAGCGTTTCCTCTGATAATGTGGGTGAGAAGATTTTATGTCTCTCGAGGGTGGTTATTCCGTATTTTTGATTCTCTGGTTTTAGAGAAAAACTGATGAGTTTGAGAAGAATGATGTGTGAGATGAAGGAGAGAGTGTATGGTTTCGTGGGAAGATATCTCTGCGCGACTCAAGGAGATTTCTTTGTTGGAAAAAACCCTGGCCCTTCTTTCCTGGGATCAGGAAACCTACATGCCACCCTCAGGAGCCAGGGTTCGAAGTGAAGAGATTAGCCTTGTCGTAAGACTTTGGCATGAAAGAATCTGTGATCCTGTGTGGGATGAGATCTTGAACTCTTTTGTCTCGCGAGATGATCTTTCAACAGACCAAAAACGTATCCTTGAGATTTTCAAGCGTGATAGGGACAAAGAGGTGAAAATTCCCGTGGATCTAGCCACGGCTTTGGCTACAGCGGTTTCTGAAGCCTTTCAGGCTTGGCATGAGGCAAAGAAGGCATCGGATTTCTCTCTTTTTCTTCCGGCCCTGGACAAGGTGTTCCAACTTTCTCTTGTCAAGGCTGCTGCCCTTGGGTATGAGAGACAACGTGCCTATGATGCTTTTCTTGACCTTCATGAGGAGGGACTCACAGAGGAAGTGTTTGATCCCATCGCACATGAGACCCTTGGTATTATGCAGAGGGTTCGTGAGGCTATTCAAGAGAAAGGGACTCCTCCTGCCAAAGATTTTCTTCGTCAGGTCTATCCACGTGAGAAACAGAAGAGTCTTTGTGAGTGGTTACTTCCTTGTCTGGGATTTGATACCCAGAGGGGGAGGTTGGATACTTCTCCCCATCCTTTTTCGACAACTTTAGCACGTGACGATGTGCGTCTCACGACTCGGTACGATGAGCATGATCCTTTTGTGGCTTTGTATGGGGTACTTCATGAGGCAGGTCATGGGCTTTATGAACAAGGGTTTCTTTCGGAATGGGAACATACCCCTTTGGCCCAGGCCGTGAGTCTTGGTATCCATGAATCCCAGTCTCGTTTTTGGGAGAACCAGATTGGGCGAAGTCTTGAGTTTTTGGAGTGGATATGGCCAACTATGCAACATATCTTTTCCCCTCTTCTGGATGGATGGACACCTCAGAAGATATTTCACGCAGTGAACGAGGTGAAACCCTCTCTGATCCGAACGGAGGCCGATGAGGTGACGTATGGACTTCATATTCTGGTACGGTATGAGATAGAGAAAAAACTCTTCCATGGGGAGATAGGGCTTGGCGATGCCCCCGAGGTATGGAATAGCCTGTATCATCAGTATTTGGGGATTACTCCCCCTGATGAAGCCCGGGGCATTCTTCAGGATATTCACTGGTCCCATGGGTCGTTTGGATATTTTCCCACCTACCTTTTGGGAAATCTCTATGCTGCTCAATGGTATGCGACGATGCAGAAAACGCTAGATATTTCTTCTCTTGTGAAAAAGGGAGAGTTTGGTCCTCTTCTTCAGTGGATGAGGGAAAATATTCACTATCATGGACGGCGGTATGAGGCAGAAGTACTGGTGAAGCGTATCTCGGGAGAACCGCTTCGTCCGCGATTTTTTGCTCAGTATTTGAAAGGTCGCTATGAGGCTGTGTACGGTATTTCGTTGTCTCTTTCATAACATGAGAGAAATCGTGCTTCCTGTGGAAAGGTATTCTACACGAGGTCCCATGAGGCTTTTCATCTCGTGGTAGGCCTCTATCCCGGTACAATGGCATACGTGATAGTGTGAGACAGGATAGGATGCAAGACGGCTGAGGAGAATATGGCGAGTGTGGGAAGGTGTGTGTCTGAGGTGAAATCCCCCCACTACTCTCTGGAAGGGTTTGTGAAACTGTTTCCAGACGGTTTCGATGATATTTGTGATTCCCCGATGAGCGCACCCCGTGAAAAGACTGAGAGAATCGCCATGATCTATCACTATCGAGACCTCATCCTCAAAGGTATCGGTGTCTCTCTTTCCTTCGTTTTCTACTAAAAGGTTCTCAAAATGAGTATCATCTTCATGAATAATGTCTCCCGAAGGAATAACCCAAAACCCTGAAAGGATCTCTGTGGGTTGAGTGACTGGATTGATTATTTCTGCGAAGGGAGGGGACAACGTGGTTCCGAGAAAACTTCCATCTGCACGATACTTTGGTGTAAGGAGTGCTGGGTGGGCCCAAAGAGAAGGGGGAGGAATGGTGTTCAAAAGACTCTCAAGCCCTCCAGTGTGATCAACGTGTCCATGACTCAGGACAAGATGAGAGACCTTCTCGAGAGGAAAATGAAGGCGAGAAGCGTTTTCAAGAAGAGTAGCATCTGGTCCTGTATCAAAAAGGATCCAGTTGCCGTTGTACGAAAAACCAAGGGAAAATCCATGTTTGGCCGAGAGGGTGGGTGTATAGGTGGTATTCTCTACCAGGAGAACGAGTTCGGAGAGGGAAGGTTTCATAAAAGACCTCCAAAAAAAACTGCCCGGAGAAAAACCGGGCAGTTTTGTGTCAGATGTGGAAAAAGGTTATGCCTGTTCTCTGTCAGTGATCATGGCCATCATTTCTGCTTCGGCTACGAGTTCTCCCTCTACCTTTGCATATCCCTGAAATTTGCCAATTCGTCCACCAAACTTGATGATCTCCACGTGGTATTCAAGTCGATCCCCTGGGAGAACAGGTTTGCGAAACTTTGCGTTATTGACACCCATGAAAAGGATGAGTTTGTCTTTGTATATCTCTCCCTTTTTCTCGGCTTCTTGCTTGAGAAGGGTGAGTCCAATGAAACCGGCACACTGTGCCATACCCTCGATGATGAGCACACCCGGCATGATGGGTTGTCCAGGGAAGTGCCCAAGGAAGAACTCGTCATTCATGGTAACGTTTTTGTATCCCCAGCCTCCCTTGTCTGTGACTTCCATGACCCTATCTACCAAAAGAAAGGGGTACCGATGGGGTAAAAGCTTCATGATATCATGGATATCGTAGTAATTTTTTGCCATATCTACCTCCATATTCCTGTGGATTCTTTTTTAGAGAAGTTCTGTCCAGCTTTTGACGGAGAGGTTGGGGGATATTTTTTTGATGAGACCCGCAAGGATATTTCCTAATCCAACCTCAACGATTTCTGTGACACCTATGTGTTCCATGTAAGCGATGGTTTCTACCCATCTTACTGGGCTTTGAATCTGGCGAAAAAGCATCTCGGAGATATTGGTTTCATCTTCTTCTCTTGCTGTCACGTTTGAAATGACCTTGCACTTTGGTTTTGAAAAAGCCGTACTTTCAAGAACCTTTTTGAACTCGGTAGCGGCGTCGGCCATGAGTTTGGAGTGAAAAGCTCCACTTACATTTAGGACAACGACCCGTTTTGCTCCCTTCTCTTTGAGGAGAGGCTCGGCTTTGGTTATGCCTTCTTTTAGGCCGGAGATAACGACCTGATCCGGAGCGTTGTAGTTGACTGGTTCTACATAAAACTCACGAGAGACCTCGCGACATACCTCTTCCACCACAGTGGCAGGAAGTCCAAGAACAGCTGCCATACCACCCTTTTTTTCTGGGTCAGCACTTGCCATGAGTTCCCCACGTTTGCGAACGAGGGAAAGAGCGGTCTCAAACGGAAGCATGCCTGAAGCCACAAGGGCGGAAAACTCTCCCAACGAGTGCCCTGCCACTACTGTGGGGAGAATCCCTTTTTCTACGAGTGCCTGATAGGCAATGACACTATAGGTGAGAATGGCTGGTTGGGCATTCTCTGTTCTTGTCAATTCCTCTTCTGGTCCTTCGAAAGAGAGTTTCGAGAGGGAAAATCCTAATACCTTGTCGGCTTTTTCGTACATGGTTCTTGCAAAAGAGAATTTTTCCACGAGATCCTTGCCCATCCCGACCTTTTGTGAACCTTGGCCAGGGAAAACAAACGCGACCACTATGCACCTCCTCGTGTTGGTCTGTTTTCAGGTGAATTATCTTAAAGAGAAGCAAAAAGAATGTCAAATGTACTCTTCGAGAAAAGAAAAGAGAAAATTTTGAAAAAAAAGCCCCGCCCAAAGGCGAGGCTTTGTATTGAAGGAGAACTCAAAGATGCTTGTGCTTACAGTCCATCGACGGAGTAAACCGCATACCCACGAGGAGCAGCCCACACCTCAACCCAACCATTTGCATCGCAGACTTTATTGGCAGGTTGGTAGTTTTGGCCACTCACCGTAGAAGACCACGCATACGCCTTGAGGGTCTTGCCTCTCAGATAGGTGTTGCCTGTTTGGACCCACGCACCCTTCCACTGAGAGGGATGGTCATTGATGATCACAATATATCCTGGGCTAGAGGTGGAGTATCCACGGCTTCCGTAGATGATGAAGTCCCCATCGTTGCTCTTGAGGATCTCAATCTGAGGACCACCACCACCCAGTTTCTCACGTACCCAAACCAGTTGTTTGATCCCATTGCCCCATCCTGAACCAGCCCCACCACCGGTAGCAAGACCATAGTTGTAGTAATCCTTCCACCAGATACAGGGATATCCCTGATAGGTGAGGATGAACGCATACGCCATCATCTTGTCGCGGACAATCTCATCGGTATCGTGGTTGCCCACAAAGGTTACTGCCCGCCAAGGATTCTTGGCAGCGAAACTCTTGCTGTGGTCAAACACATTGGGAAGATACCCACCACCAGAACTATTGTTACAGATATCTCTCAGGGTATAATAGAGAGCAAAGTCAAACACGGAAGAGTTTGCGGCATTGGCCCACCAGTCAAGGGTAGAGGTGTTGGCATCCCAGTACTCACCCACACTAAACGTAGGACTTGTCCATGCTACAAGATTTTTGACCACTGTGGGAGAGAATCCCTTCACATAGTCCCATCGCCAGCTTCCGAATCCTGCATTTGCTACATTTTTCATCCACAAAAGCCATGTTTTGATATCATTGGTAACGGTAGCATTCCTATGACAGATATCAGGAAATCCTCCGAAGGCTCCTTCATCATAGGAACAACTACTATTGGGGTGAAATGCCCAGTACTGCCATTTCATTTTTCCGCTCGCGACATTGCGAAAATCTGTCCACGTATTTCCTCCGGTTGAAGGGTTGTACTCACTTGCCCCACCAGAACGATGGTTGATAACAATATCTGCCATACAATCAATCCCGTAGCTACGGAAGGTAGAAATTGCCGACCGAAGTTCAGAAGCAGACCCAAAACGGGTTTCGATAGTCCCATCCTGATTGTACTGTCCAAGGTCATAGTAGTCATGGGGATCATATCCCATAGAGTAACCACCACCCTGAGCCTTGGAAGCTGGGGGGAACCATATTCGGTTGATACCATACCCTCCAGCCATGTAGCGGAGTTCATAGGCCTTGCTCTTCATGGTGTCCCACCATGTGCCACCTGCAGGAACATCCCAGTAAAATCCTTGCATCATCACCCCTGCAAAGAGAGGTAGCGAAAGAATCATCCCACCGATGATCAGAAACCATACCTTCTTCATAAACCCTCCTTATTCTCGGTTTTCGAAGATTCTCCTAAGAAAATTGCAATATTCGTGCCAAAAAGGTTTTTCTCCTCGAAAGAGAAAAAGTTACAAGAAATTTTGTAGACAAAATAAAGAATTAAAAAAAGAAAGTAAAATATTAATGGAATCGGTTACAAAAAATTTTTTGCACAATTTTGCACATATGTTGTGCAAAAAGAGGCATTTTCCCCCTTGTGATGGGAGATGGTTTTTTTGAGCACAAGAGAGAGCTTTAGGAAAGTAATTGGTATGTTGGAATCTCTGAGGATGTGGGAAGGGTCAAGCGTTGGTTCTTTGGTGGGAAGATACAGGGGTTTGGGTGAATGGGGAGAAGAAGGAAACAAATTCTTTTGCAAAGGTTTTTTCCTGTCATTATAATATTATTGATTATTCTTAGTGGGAATACTTTTTTGAGGAGGAGTCTTGTATGAAAGGATATAAAATGCTCTTCTGGTTATGTTTTCCTCTTTGGGGGATAGCACTTTCTTTGCCGGATGGGAGTGAGAGGGCATTTCTTGGGTATGGAGTGAGTGGGCAGGCCGCAGGGTATACAGGGATAAGTGATGATTCGGCGTGGGTGAATCCCGCGCTTTATAATATGACGCGCCTTCATACAGGGTTTTCTGTGGAGGGGATAGGGAGAGAAGTGTTGTATAGGGTGGAGGGGGGTATTCCTACCTCTCTGGGTCACCTTGGGGCCAGGGTGTCTTATCTTGGGGGACAGACTTCGCTTTTCTCTGGAGAGATCCTATGGTCCCGGGCTATTTCACGATGGTTTTCTCTCGGCGTAAAAATAGAGGGAGGGGGGGTAAATGGGGGAGGATTTTTGATGGGGGATGTGGGTATGGTTCAGCGAGGGGGAGAGGGAAGAGGAATAGGGTTCTATCATTGGGATTATGGACTTGTGGTGAAAAATATAGGAGTGAGTACAAGGCTTTCTGATGGGACTCCCTGGAAGCCGCTGGGTATCATGATAGGAGGTGGGTTTTCGCCCCTGGTGTTTGATGGGTATGAACTACGGCTCCAGAGTGATGGGGGGGTGAGTGTGAGTCCTTTTTCCCTGATGTGGGGTGTGGGAATGAAGCACACCTTTTTTGATGCTGTGCTTGTATCGGCGGGGTATCAGTTTCCCCTGGGAGGGGTAGGACTTCCAGTGGGAGGGGGATATATGATGGGTGTTGGACTTCGTGGTGGCTTTGCGGTGGACCGGAAGAATACCAATCTGTTGGTACGTCTTGGCAAAACACCCTCGTCAGAATACACAGAGGTCCACCTTTGGTATGGTCTTCAGGGGGGGACTTCTCTCTCTCATGGATTGATGGTTTCGGTAGCGTGGGGACAGTACGATGATACCCCACCTGTGGTTCAAACCAATCCTGTGATCTTTTTCTCGCCCAATGTGGATGGGGTGAAGGATGAGGCAGCTATTCCTCTTTTTATTGCTGACAATGGGAAACTCTCTGGATGGGAAGTCGAGATTGTAGATGAAAAAAATACCATCATACGCAAATTTCAGAGTTGGCAACCCTTTGAGAGTCGAAGCCTGAGTCTCAAGCAAATTTTTGAGAGATTAGTGACCCCTGATAGGGGAATAGAGGTTCCATCCTCTGTGATATGGGATGGAAGGGATGCAAAGGGCAACGTTCTTCCTGATGGGAGGTATCGGTATAGGATACGGGCGAAAGATCTCAATGAGAATGAAACTTTGTCTTCTTGGCAAACTATTGTGTTAGATACCTTCCGTCGAGAGGTAGCCGCTTCTCTTTCTTCTCCTCTTTTTTCTCCGAATGGAGATGCTATTCAGGATGTCCTTGTGGTTTCTCTGACGAACGTCAAAAGTCTTCCCGGTGATCGGTTACTTTTTGCAGTGATGGATGCTAAACAGTCTCCTGTTTTTCAGTCTGCTTGGACGAATGAAGAGGGACTTCCCCTAACGTTGGCGTGGGATGGTACAGGGAAATCAGGTCCTGTCCCAGAGGGGATGTATGAAGTTTCGGTAAAATTGGAAAGTGAGGCAGGCAATACGGCTTTTTTTTCTGCTCCTGTTCGCTTAGTACGTACCATCGAAAATGTTTTGATTGTTCCTTCGAAGGAAGCTTTTTCAGCAAGGAAAGGGGATGTGTTTATTTTGACTCCCCGGGTATCAAGCGAGGAATGGCTCACCAATTGGCGTTTGATGATTCAGGATGCAGGGGGGAGAGTCATCTGGTACCAGAGTGGAAAAAGTCCTCTTCCCTCAACCCTGACGTGGGATGGAAGGGACCAGAAGGGGAATGTGTGTCCCGATGGAAGGTATACGGCAAGGTTGCAGCTTTTTTATGAGAGTGGCAATCAGCCTCTCTCGGAACCTGTGTCAGTTGTGCTTGACAATACCCCACCGCTTGTTTCTGTGCGCTTGCCCTATACGATTTTTTCTCCCTTGCCTGATTCGAGACAACGGACGCTCCCTATGGCTTTTGATATCCAGGCCTCTTCGAATGATAGGGTAACGCTTTCTCTCCTTGATGAGGGGGGGCGTGTCGTCTTTTATGACCAAAAACCTGCTTCTGAGTGGCCTTCTTCTCTTGAATGGACAGGGCTTGATGCGAGGCTTTCCCCTCTTCCTGAAGGAAAATATACCGTGGTTCTTGAGGCAGAGGATGCGGTGGGTCATCGTGCTCAGACCAATGTCGTGGTGACGTTACGCACAGGGAGAGAAAGGCTCTCCGTGACGACTTCTCAGGCGTATGTTTCTCCAAGATTGCAATCCGATGTTCTCTTTGCTATAGAGGGCAATCCCACAGGAATAAAAATTTTGGAGTTTACCCTTCGAGGGGAAGACAATCGGCTTGTCTATAGTCTCACAACCAACCAATGGCTCTCACGGATAAAGGTCCCTCTTGGCAATCTGAGAGATGGCACGTATACCTACCAGGCGACAGCTCTCTACGAAGACGGCCAGAACCCCCAGAGTAGTCCTAAAACCCTTGAAGTGGATAGTGTGCCTCCTCGGTTTTCTCCTTCTCTGGAGAGACCAGCTTTTTCTCCCAATGGGGACGGAAGAAGGGATGTGTTAGTGATTGAGGCAAAACCTGAAGGACGATCGAACGATACCTACTCCATGCTTTTTCTGGATTCCTCAGGAAGGATAGTACGGAGTGTGGAATGGCGAGGTCCTCTCTTTTCTCGTTTTGTCTGGAATGGACAGGACAATCAGGGAAAAGATCTCCCTGAGGGTTTTTATCATATTCAAACTGTGAGTCGGGATGCCTCTTCGAATACAACCGTGGAATGGATCTCAAATGTGGTGTTGGTGAGGGCTTTTCCCGCGCTTGAATTTGAGGTGAATGATACAGTTCTTGTTCCCGGGAGAATCCCTCTTCTTGTTACAGGAAAAACCACAGAAACCAATCGTATTGAACTCAATGAACTTCAGTTCCTTGATCAGCAGGGAAAGGTATTCTATCAAATGAGTACCAATATATGGAAAAAAGAGTGGATTTGGCGAGGAGAAAATGAAGGAGGAGGGGTTGTGCCTGATGGGTATTATACCGTCCGCTGGAATCTTACCTATCTTGATGGAAACTATATCCGTGCGGAGCTTGAGGATATCATCGTAGATAGCCAACCGCCGCGTGTTACGGTAGCCTTTTCACCACTCGTGTTTACGCCTGACGGAGATGGAGAGAATGACGTGATGGAGATCGGCCAGGGTTTTTGGGATCTGGCAGGGCTTTCTTCTTTCACGACCTCCATCCATAAGGTGCGAGAGAATATGGCTCCTCTTCTGATTAAACGGTGGACGAAATCCTTTGCAGATCCTCTTTCTCTTTGGGAGGAAAAAGTCTCCTGGAATGGGATAGGTGATGATGGGGAACTTGTAGAATCCGTACAGGACTATACCCTTACCGTTCAGGCCGTCGATATCGTCGGTCATACCAATACCTATCAAACCAACTTTACGACGGGTGTGTTGGTAGAGCGAACACCAGATGGACTCCGTATACGGATGAGTAGTATTCGGTTTGCTCTGAATTCTGCTACCCTTACCCCTCAGAGTCAACAGAATCTCAATAGGGTGATCGAGGTTTTCCAGAGGCTTTTTACTCAGCCAGAAAGGTATGGATTGACGAAAGATTTCTTTATCGAGGTGTCTGGGCATACGGATGATCTTCCTGGTCCAACCCCTACGTTTAATAAACAGCTCTCAGAAAGGCGAGCCAAAGCGGTGTATGACTATTTGGTCGCCCGAGGGATTCCGGCTGAAAAACTGGTGTGGGCTGGGTATGGAGAAAGTAGGCCTTACAAGGCTATAACCCCCGAGATGACAAAGGATCAACGGGATGAGATCCGTTCCCGAAATCGGCGAGTAGAGTTTTTCATACGAAAAAAACGATAGTTCCCTCTTGGTTTCCCCTCTCCATAAGGAGAGGGGAAACGTGTGAGGAAAGGGACTCTGGTACAAGACGAGAAAGGGGACTGTCTTTTCGGCAAGAGGCGTGAGTGTGGTAGCGTGTGAGAGGGGAGAGAGTGATGAAGTGGCTTCTTTTGAAGCGAAAAGACAGGGGAGTTGCATTTTTGTTTTTTTTGGCTTATACTTATAGCCACAAAGAGAAATAGGGAAACATATGCGATACATTAGTTCGAGGGGAAACTATCCCGAGGTTGGTATCAGTGAGGCTATTGTTGAAGGGATGGTGCCAAAAGGGGGGCTTTTTTTGCCCGAAAAAATTCCTCAGGTGGATGTGTTTTCTTTTTCCAGGGCAGACTACCATGAGGTGGCGTACCGTGTTCTTGCTCCTTACTTTTGCGAAGGGGAGGGAGCATATACTGAGGAGGAACTTCGGGTTTCTCTTCGACAGGCGTACAATCTTCAGACCTTTGATACGCCTGAGATTGCTCCTGTAAGACTTCTCTCAAACGGTGTTGGGATTCTTGAACTCTGGCATGGACCAACAGCTGCTTTTAAAGATATGGCTCTTCAAATTCTTCCTCACTGGCTTCTTTTGTCGAAGAAGAAACTAGGGAAGCAAACTACAACCGTGATCCTTGTGGCTACCTCAGGCGATACAGGGAAGGCGGCCCTTGAGGGGTTTAAAAATATTGCTGGTACGGAGATTTATGTTTTTTTCCCTGATGAAGGGGTGAGTTTAGTTCAAAAAATGCAAATGCTCACGACAGAGGGTATCAATACTCACGTGGTATCAGTTGAGGGGAATTTTGATGATTGTCAGGGAATGGTCAAAACCCTTTTTTCCGATACGGATTTCAAAGCAAGATTGTCAAATCGTCGGTATGAGCTTTCTTCAGCAAATTCGATCAACTGGGGGAGATTGGCTCCTCAAATAGTCTACTATGTATGGGGATATGTGAAATTAATTCAAAGTCTTGGGCTTGGCATAGGGCATGAGGTTGATGTGGTCGTTCCTACCGGAAATTTTGGCAATATCCTTGCTGCCTACTACGCCAAGGAGATGGGGCTTCCTCTTCGTCGGCTAGTGTGTGCCTCAAACCAAAACAATGTTCTCACGGATTTTCTCCGAACGGGAATGTATGACAGTAAACGCCCATTTTACAAAACCTACAGCCCTTCGATGGATATTCTTGTTTCTTCCAATCTTGAGCGTTTTCTTGCTGAGGTGACCAAACACAATTTCTTGAAGATCCAAAATTGGTATATAGAGCTGCAACAGAGGGGGAAATTCAAAGTAGATGCAACTACCTTGAGAGAGATTCATGCCGTTATGCGGGGGTATTGGACAGGGGAAACACAAACCCTCACCACTATCCGTGAGGTCTATGAGAGGGAGGGATACCTTCTTGATCCCCATACAGCGGTGGGGTATCATGCCCTCAAACAGTATTGGGAAGAGCATGAGGATCGTGTTCCAGTGTTAGTGGCAAGTACGGCTTCTCCGTTCAAATTTAATGAAGCGATATATAGGGCTTTGTTTGATGAGGAGCCGCCTCACAATGAATTTGAGGCATTGAAAGAAATATGCGAGAAAACAAAACTTCTTCCTCATCGAGCGGTGATGTCTCTAGAGGGCTTGCCTGTTTTGCACAAGGAACATATTTCTCCTCAGGAGGGAAAGAGCTATCTGGAACGTAAACTGCTCTCTAAAAAGCATCTCAAACTCAAAAAAATACCCCCTCAGTCATGATTACCTCTCTTGAGATAACTGGCTTTCGGAGTTATCCTGAGGCTTTTTTTGACAAGATTTCCGAGAAAACAGTGATAGTTGGTCCCAATGGGAGTGGAAAGACCAATTTTCTTGAGGCGCTTTCGGTGTGGCTTACAGGGGAGTCTTTTCGCACCCCTTCTCTAGGGGAAGCTATTTCCTGGGGGGGACAAGGATTTTCTCTCAAGGGAGATTTTTATCATGACGAGTATCACTTTGGATATAGCCTTTCAGCAAGATTGTATAGGAAAAATGGCAAAACAGTCACAGCCACAGAGTATCGTCGTCATCACCCTGTGATTCTTTTTTTACCTGAGGACACCCTTCTTCTCTATGGAGGGGCTGAGGGTCGGCGAAAAGTCCTAGATGAGATGCTTTTTGTGCTTGATCCAGCGTATCGTGAAACGTGGTTGGCATACTTTCGTGTACTTCGTCAGAGGAATACCCAGCTTCGCACGGATCCTCGGGAGGCGAGGGTATGGGATAGGCAATTGGTTGAATTTGGGAGCCAGATCATCGAAAAAAGACTCATTTTCCTTCGACAAGTTTCCTCTCGATTGAGAGAGTATTATCGAGAGCTCTATGGTGGTCAGATTGAGCTTCGTATGCTCAATACCTTTCGGATTGAGAGTAGCACCAGAGAAAGTTTTGGGAAGGCCCTTGAGGGGATAAAAGCTTTGGAAGCCCAGAAAGGATATACTCTCATAGGCCCCCATCGTGATACCTTTGAGATTCGACTTGAGGAGAGGGCTTTTCGTCCTATAGCCTCGCAGGGGCAAAAAAGGGCAGTGGCTCTTCTTCTGAAGCTGGTGGTGGCTACACTCTTGCGGGATGAGGCGAGGCTTCCCCTTCTTTTGTTTGATGATGTGATGCTTGAGATGGATCCAGAGAGACAAAAAATGCTTCTTGCTCTTTTTTGGGAAAGTTTTCCCTGGGTCTGGACAGTATATGCAAGAGAATTGGTCCCTGGTCCAAAAACGTATGATCTGATTGAGCTTCCTTTGGGAAAAAAAGGAGAAAAACTTTCGTAAGATAGGTTATTCTCCCATGAGGGTGACAACGATTTTTCTCTCTTGCCTTGGTCCATCAAACTCGCAAAGGAAGATGTTTTGCCACTGAGAAAGTCCTAATCGAGAGTTGATGATGGGAATGGTCTCTGAAGGACCCACAATCCCGGCTTTGAGATGGGCATCCCCATTGCCATCTTGGGTGTCGTGTTTCCATACGCCCTGAGGGATGAGTTTTTTCAGAAGGGAGAGCACATCTTCTTGTACCGAAAAGTCCCAGTTTTCCTGGATCATGATAGCAGCGGTGGCTCCCTGAACATACACATGACATACTCCCGTGGTTATACGGCTTTGCGACACAAACTGTTTCACCTCCTGGGTAATATCGACAAGTTCTTCTCTCCGACAGGTGGAGAGGATAAACGATTGTTGGATGACTCTCATATCTTCTCCTTGGAAAAAGTATACCATACTTTCCACATTTTGTCTACGAGGGACTCTCCTAGAGGATGCTTGACTTTCATAGGGACTTTTTAAGGTTTGGAAGAGTCTTTCTCTGGGGGAAAAAATTTGACATTTAGGAGGGAAAAAGGTATAATGCCTTTATGAGATTTTTTAGTCTTGCGCTCAAAAAAAACGGTACGGTATGGGTTACAGGGGATTTTAGTGAGAGAAACTCTTGGGTTCGGGTTGGTTTTTTTTAAGAAACCTGTGCACGGGTATGTTTTTACCCGTGCTGTTTTTTTATTTTTTTGAGGATCATGAAAGAGGAGAGTGAAGATGTGGAAATACGCTGAGTTTTGTCAGGTATTGGAGAGTTTTAAAGAGGCCCTTCTTAGGGAAAAAATAGATCCTGCTTCTTTATTATTTCACGCGAGATTGTATACCGATGGGTTTTATAGAATTTTTTCCAAAGTGAGAGATTTTTGTCCCCCTCCCTTGAGGATTTGTGATGTAGGATGTGGCTCTGGTTTAACAAGTTTCCTTTTAGCTTCTTTGGGGTATTATGTGTATGGGATAGATATCTATCAAAAAGAGAATACGGAAGTACAAGAAGTGTTTCGTCTTGTAGGAAAGAAAGCACAACAACATTTTTGGGATAATATAACTGCTTGCAAAGTGTAGAATTGTCTATTATACCTTTACGGACTTTTTGCCGGAGATCTTTCCTGGGAAATTACAAAAAATTATGGACTATTTTTCTCCTTTTTATGGGGTTTTTGATGCTCTCATAAGTCAAACACCATTGTCGGTTTTTTCTCATCATCATTTTCTCATTGCTCAAAAATTGGAGGATAAGGATATTAAATAAAGAAGAAAAAGAAGAATGGGGGGATCTCGGTGGGTGGGGGAAAGGTTCTTTTTATGTAAAAATTTTTCTTTTTTCTTTGGTTTTGGTGAGAGGAAGAGGTCTATGGTTTCTCGTTGTCTCCGTAGGGAAAATTTTCTCGTGGGAAGAGTTTTCGGAAAAGGGGGACTTGACTTTTTTATTTGTCAACACTAAAATTTAATAGTTAACATTTTTAAGGAGGAGATATGATGACCTGGGTGAAGATGTTTTTTGTTCTGTATTGGGCTGGGTTTCTTTGGTTAGCATGGGCAAAGCGAAAAAAGCTCCATAGTTATGAGGATTATGTGGTAGCGGGGAGACGGCAAACGGCTTTGCTTGTGTGGTTTTCTCTTCTTGCGACAGCGATTGGTGCTTCGGCTTTATTGGGAATGACCAATGCTGCAGCCTATATGGGGTGGCCTGTCTTTTGGTGGGTAGGTGTGGGGGCTGTGGGTTTAGGGTTACAGTCTTGGCTCTTGACACATCGGGTGAGGGAAATGGAGGTCACTACTTTGCCTCAGCTTGGAGAAAAGCTTGTAGGAAAGCCTGCGGGTGTGTTTATGGCTTGTGTGGTGGCGATTTCTTGGATTGGCATTGTAGCAGCACAATTCAAGGCTATGGGGACAGTCATGAATGTGTTTTGGCCTGAGGTGGATGGGAGAATACTTATTGCTGGGAGTGCCCTTGTGATGATTGTGTATACTCTTGTGGGAGGGCAGGTCTCGGTTATGGCAACAGACCGTTGGCAGTTTATATTGATTCTTCTGGCGGTGGGGCTTCCCTTACTTCTTGGATTAGGGGATAGGCGATCCTATCAGGTGGGGTTTTCTCTTCTTAATGATCGATTTACTATAAAGGATCTTGTGATTTATTTTGTGCTGACAGGGGGAGCGTACTTTATAGGCCCGGATATGTTCTCGCGGGCTTTTTGTGCCCGTGATGGAAAAACAGCCCGGAAAGCTGTGGCTTTGGCTGCGGTGGGGCTTGTGCCATTGGCCCTTGCTATTGCTTGGGTGGGGGTTATGGCGGCTTCTCTCACTCCTGGCGAAGGAGTAGCTCTGTTACGATTGGTAGGAGAGAAGGCCGGGGTGATAGGGCAGGTTGTGGTGGCATTTGGTATTTTGTCTGCTTTGATCTCTTCTGCGGATACTACGCTTCTTTCTTCAGCGACGATATGGAACCAGGATATTTTTGGGCGAAAGAGTGTGATCGGGATCAAGGTGGCTATTATTGGTATTGGGATACTGGCTATTGGTTTGGCTCTTTTGAATACGCCGTTGTTGCAGATGCTTCTTAATGTGTATAGTCTCTATGTGCCGGCGGCGGTTCCTGTGATGGCGGTGGCAATTCTTGTTTCTGGAAAAAGAGAGATTCGTCCTCTTTGGATGATGGTGGCGATGGTTATAGGTGCTGGAGGGGGTATTCTCTCTTTGACAGGGTTGGGGCCCTGGTTTAAACCTGACAAGATACTTGCGGTGTATGGCTTTTTGGGGGCTTTGGGAGTGGCCCTTGGGGGTGGTGTAGGGAAAAAATTGGGAATGAGGTAGCTTTTTTCTTCGTTGAAAAGAACGAGAAAAAGAAAGATGTGAAGAAGGCCTATCCCTTTGCGGGATAGGCCTTCTTTTATTTTTTCCAAGGGTCTTGATAGGGAGAAAGGGCTGGTGCAAAAAGTATCTAAAACCAGATCTTTACCGCATCAAGAAAGGTACTATAGTTTCGTAGGCCGACAATTTTTTCTACGATTCTTCCCTGTTTGTCAATGACAAACGAAGTGGGGATAGCCGATACCCCTCCATATCGCATGACCATTTGGTCTGTTCCCATGATCACGGGATAATTTAGGCCAAACTTTTTGTAAAAATCTTGCACAATTTCCCGAGCTCCTGGTCCACGGTCAAGGGAGACCCCGATGACGACGAGTCTATCGGCGAAGTCTCTGTGGAGGCGGATCAGGTCAGGAACCTCTGCCTGACAGGGGGGGCACCATGTGGCCCAGAAATTGAGAAGTACCACCTTTCCACGGTAAGCCTCAAGCCGAATGACGGAGTCTCCAAAGATGGTAGGCTCTGAAAAGAGGGGGGCGAGAGGAAAATTCTCCTTTGAGGCTTTTTTCCCCATGGCGAAAATCAATCCTCCACTTCCCAGGAAGATAAACCCTACCATGATCCCTATAAGATGTTTCTTTTGCATTGTTTTCCTCCTATTTTACAAAGATAGATTCTAGTTTTCCGAGTTGGGGAAGGACCTGGTATAACCATTGGGAGATCAGACTCATGGTGTTTACTACCAACAAAAGTCCGAGTACCACAAGAAGAACCCCACTCGTTTTTTCCACGATGGGAAAGAAGCGTTTCAGAGAACGCACCCATCCTCCTGCTGAGGTGATAAAGATACCCATGATGAGAAATGGAATTCCTAACCCAGCTGAAAAGAGTACAAGAAGAAGAATCATCAGGGCAAGATTCTGGGTGGTTGCAGCCGAAAACAGGATCGCACTGAGGATGGGACCAATACACGGGCTCCATCCAGCAGCAAAGGATACCCCCAGAAGAAAACTTCCCCAGGGTTTCGTTTTGTCTCCGTCAAAGTGGAGTTTTGCTTCCTGGTCAAGAAATGCTATTCGAATGATACCGAGAAAATGAAATCCCATAATCATGATCACTATCCCAGCAAGGCGTTGTATCCATTGTTGGACAAAAGAAAGAGAAGAAAAGACAACATAGAACACAACAGAAAAAAGAACAAAGATCACAGTGAATCCTACCACAAAGGCACTCGTGCGGAGAAGTGTCCAGCGAAGGGATACAGGTTTCTCACCATAGGTGGTACCAGACATATAGGCAAGATAAATCGGGATCATAGGAAGGATACAGGGAGACACAAACGTCAGTATACCACCCGCAATGGAAAAAAAGACAAGTAGTGCTAAAGACATACGCCCTCCTTTTGCATGAATATATTATAATATTTTTATCTTTCAAAGTCAAAAATTTTTCTTCGAGATTTTTGAGAGAGAAGAACCACCTTATTTCGTAACAACCCCCTGTATAAATACCTCTTTCTCCCCTGGCCTGTGGGGTGCGTTTTTGAAGAGAGAAAATGGTATGGTCTTTTCTGAGGAGAAAAACTCACAAAACATGGATGTCTCTCACCTATACCCCTGTTCTCAAAAGGGGAAAACTGAGTCCTATGCCCCGGGATTTTTTGGAAGTGTTATTATTTTATGGCCAAAGAAATCAGGGTTTTGAAAGATTTCCCCCGCTCTTCGTAGTTTTTGAACATGTCAAAACTTGCACAACCTGGAGAAAAGAGCACGACGTCTCCGCTTTTGGCTATCTGAAGAGCTTGATTTACAGCTTCTTCGAGAGAGGAAAGCTTTATGGTGTGTGGAAACTGCCAGGCGGTGTCGATTTTGTCTTTGGCTTCTCCAATGAGGAGAACAGCTTTGGCTTTTTCATGGATGAGATCTCGTACAAGGGTAAAATCAAGCCCCTTATCAAGCCCCCCAGCGATAAGGACAATTGGCTTATCAAAACTCTCGAGGGCTTTCTGAAGGGCATTGACTGTGGTGGCCTTGGAATCATTGTATATTTCTACTCCATTATACACTGTTACAAGTTCTAATCTATGTTCGAGGCCTCGAAAGTTACGAAGTGTTTCTTGGAGCGACTCTCTTGGAACACCTGCAGAAAGGGCAACAAGGGAAGCAGCCATGACGTTTTCTATATTGTGAACACCTTTGAGGAGAAGATCGTCTTGCCTCACGAGAAGCTTGTCCTCATAATATACTCCCCCATCTTGGAAAAAGATAGTGGCTTTTTTCTTTCGGCTGAAGGTGAGGATACGGCTTTTAACCCCTTCAATGATATGATCAAAATAGGGACTATCCGCATTCACGATAGCTATGTCGTCAGCAGTTTGATTCATGAAAATCCGTTTCTTTGCCTCCAGATAGGCATTCATATCAGGATAGCGATCAAGATGATCCTCGGCAAGGTTAAGAAACGCGGCAATTCTTGGCCGAAAATGGACGATCTCTTCAAGCTGAAAACTTGAGAGTTCCAGAACCATTTCTTTGATGTTTGATACAGCTGCGTCATGCTCGAAGATGGCAAGTCCAATATTTCCCCCTACTAACGCTGGCTTATAAGCACTGATGAGGGCATGAGCGAGTGTTGTCGTTGTGGTCTTTCCATCAGTTCCTGTGATCCCATAGTAGTATACCTCGGGATGCAAGCGATAAAAGAGTTCTATGTCTCCATAGACCTCAATACCGTGTTTTTTCGCCTCTTGGACAAGGGGTATCGTAAGCGGCACCCCAGGACTGGGAAGAACCACATCTGGGCGGATCTCTTGTATTATTTCCTTTTCCTGTCTTCCCAAAAGACCAAAGAGGCGAGGGTGAGAGATCTCTCGGAGGAGAGCCTGTTTTTCTTCGTTGTTTACAGTGTCTGAAACAAACACCTCATGTCCACGGGCAAGGAGGGCTTTGGCAGTGGCAAATGAGGTTCGTCGTGTCCAACCGACAAGAAGATATCGCATACAACCTCCTTAAAACATATCACTCTATTGTAACACAAAAAAACGGAAAATACAAATACCCAGGCGTGAGAATACCTTGCTCAAGGGGAGGGCAGGGCTTTCAAGCCCTGCCCGAGGGGTATGTTTAGGATTTTTTCTTTTCGAGGTAGAGGATTTTGTTCATCGCATTGAGATAGGCTTTGGCTGAAGCTACAAGCACATCAGTACTTGAGCCGTGGCCTGAATATATTCTTCCCTCGTACTTGAGAGAAACCATGGCTTCTCCCATGGCATCCTGACCTATGGAGATAGAAGAGATACCATAATCCTCGAGTTCTGGAGAGATTCCCGCAATACGGTTGATGGCTTTGTAGATGGCATCCACCGGTCCATTCCCAATGGCAGCCTCTCGGATAGTACGATTGTTCTTCTTGAGTTCTACTGTGGCTGTTGGGAGGGTGTTGCTTCCGCTCATGATCTGGACATGCTCAAGGAAAAGCATCTCTGGGAGGTCGATAGCCAAACACTCAGAAACAATTGCAATGAGTTCATCGTCGTATACGGCCTTTTTCTTGTCCGCCACCTCAGTAAACCGAGCAAAAACCTTGTCAAAATCTTCTCCCTGGATATCGTATCCCAATTCTTTTAACCTCGCCTGGAGGCCGTGTTTGCCAGAATGTCTTCCCAATACAATTTCTGAGTGAGAGCGGCCAATTTGTTCAGGTTTCATAATCTCATAAGTTCTCCTCTCCTTGAGTACACCATCCTGGTGGATTCCGGCTTCGTGAGCAAAGGCGTTTTTGCCCACAATAGCTTTGTTAGGTTGTACTTGAATCCCAGTAACAGAGACAATGAGGCGACTTGTTTTGTAGATCTCTTGGGTGATGATACCTGTTTCGACCCCAAAGATGTCCTTGCGGAGTTCGAGAGCCATCACAATTTCTTCCATTGCGGCATTGCCTGCTCTTTCTCCAATCCCATTGACAGAAACCTCTACTTGACGGGCTCCAGCCTCTATAGCGGCGAGACTATTGGCTACCGCGAGGCCGAGGTCATTATGACAATGGACAGAGAGAGTGGCTTTGTGGATATTGGGAACTTTCTCCTTGAGGGTACGAATAATACGTGTGAATTCAGAGGGAACAGTATATCCGACAGTATCAGGGATGTTGATGGTCGTTGCTCCGGCCTCAATGGCGGCTGTGACAACCTCCACGAGGTAATCAAGCTCCGTTCTGGTGGCGTCCTCGGCAGAGAATTCGATATCCTCGGTGTATTGACGCGCATACTGGATGGCATATACCGCTTGTTTGAGAATCTCCTCACGGCTTTTTTTGAGTTTGAATTCACGGTGAATGGGCGAGGTAGCGATGAAGGTGTGGATACGCTTGCGTTTTGCTTCTTTGAGTGCCTGAGCGGCGGCGTCAATGTCCTTTTCTACAGCCCTGGCAAGAGAGGCAATAATGGGGGTCTTTACCTCTTGAGCAATGAGTTGGATGGCATCAAATTGGACAGGAGAAGAGACAGCAAAACCCGCTTCAATAATATCAACGCCTAATTTTTCCAGTTGCAAAGCCACTTTGAGTTTTTCGTTTATACCCATACTCGCCCCTGGGGATTGTTCTCCATCCCTCAGGGTGGTGTCAAATATATAGACTCTGTTTGCCATGGATCATCTCCTTTTCTTTATGTTTTCATGGGGTGAGAAAAATACTCTCTACTCTGGGCGAAACGCCCAAAGGATACTATAAAGATAGATACCAAACGAATGCTTATTTATCCCTGTACAGAAATGCCAAAAAGCCCCATAATGTTTCTCCTCACGCATTCTATTATACTCCAACCATCGGAAAAAAGCAAATTTTGTTGAAGAAAACGGTGTCTCTCAATTTTCATGTTTCCCTTTGGAGAGGGGGTGTCTTCTGGATTTCTTGTTTGCGAGAGAGAGAAAGAAAAAGACAGCAATAACCCCACAACTCCCCAGGGGTATAATCCATTCTGGCACATGAACCGAAAATGCTTTCAGAAGCATAATACTGCCGAGAAGGAGTGTAGCATACATTGCCCCATGTTTGAGGAATCTGTATCGCCGTACTCGTCGGATATTGGTGAAGGTGAGATGATGAATAATGAGGGCTCCAAAACCATTCACGAAAAAAATCACAAGAAGAGAAAAGGTGAAAGCAAACGCTCCAAAGACACTGTCGATGGAATTCGCCATATCTATGACAAGCAGATACACAAGTTTGCTCATTTCTACTGATGATTGGTGACGGAGATCTTTCTCCTTTTGTTCGGCGGTTGTCTTAAAACCATGCACAAAGAAAAAGAGATTGGATCCAATAATACTTCCGAGAGCAAGAGAGATATTGAGTCGATATGATCCCACGATAATCCCCACAACAATACTTGCGGCAACGACAAAAAACCATATCCCCCGTTGTTGGAAAAACTTCTCATAAGCAAAGGTAGGGTTCTTTTCCTCTAAAAAAAGCCAATGAAAAAAGACGAGAAGGAGAAATGTCCCTCCCAAGGACATGAGAAGAGGTTTGGCTTGGGCAAAGTGTTTTTCCACCATGGGGTCGTGCGAGAGGGCAAAATCGACAATTTCCCAAAAAGGAAGGGCAGGGGTACTCATATGGAGAATAAACCATGGCACCAACCCTCGAATAAAAAATACCGCAAAGAAAAGTCCCCACACCATGAACCATCGCTTGGCCTTCTTAGAAAGGGGGGATAGGACATCAGCATTGATTATCACATTGTCAATACTGGCCACGAGTTCAAAAAGAAACAAACCTGCACTGATGAGTATCCAATCTAACATATTTCTTCCTCATGTGTTTTTTGGTGCATGCCAGGAAGGAGAGGGGGGATCTTCTCATACAGAGATATTTTTGAAAAAAAGATGGGAGAAGAGTTTTTCTTTGGAGGAAAGGTAGCGTTAACATGGTTTTTTCTCTTTTCTTTGTTTTGGGTAGTCTTTTTGTCTCCATCTCCAGAAAAAGAGATACCGGCTAAAAATCCGTTTCCACGAGAAAGATCTTGGTACAGGGTCATCTCCTCCCTGGAATAACCATCCCTGGCATCGAAGAATCCGAAGTGTTCCCCCAAGCACACCTTTGATGATTCCATGCCTATGGATCATTTTTTCTGTATAATGAGAACAGGAAGGGAAGTAGAGGCATGACTGTGGAAGATGAGGGGACACATACCGCTGATAGAGGTGAATGAGACCTAGGAAGAGAGATCGCATGGAAAGATGCCTGCCTTTACGCATGCTTCATACACCTCAGAGGACATATCCGAAAGATGGCGATAAGGGTGATAGATGACAAACATTATCCAATAGGGACGAGAAAAATGATGTTGCCAGAGTCTGAAAAACTCCCTCGCAAGACGCTTCTGACGGTTTCGAATAACAGCGTGGCCTGTCTTTTTTGAAACACTAATAGCCACTTTGAGTTCCTCTTGAGGAAGAAAAAAAAGGGCCCCATGCGGCATTTTCACCCGGGTGCCCTGAGTGTAGACAAGGCGAATGAAGGGCTCTTTTTTCAAACGATGAGATCGATCCCACTTAAAACTCATCAGACACGGTGAGTTTTCTTCGACCCTTGGCTCGACGACGACTGAGGATAGCCCGGCCATCTTTTGTTTTCATCCTGGCACGAAAACCATGAGTACGACGGCGCTTGATATTACTGGGTTGATAGGTTCTTTTCATACCATACCTCTTTGCCTTAATAAAAAAACTGCCGAGACGTGGAATCGAACCACGGACACAAGGATTTTCAGTCCTCCGCTCTACCTACTGAGCTATCTCGGCAGATTCAGTTTCCCCACATTTGGGAATATTATTTTAAGGCAAATGGTCTCATTTGTCAAGAGGGAGCACGGCTTTTGGGGAAGTTTTTTATACTCCCACAAGTTGCCGGTAGAGAAAAAGCGCTGTGTTTTTTTCTTTCGTTCCCTTGACGATGAACCTTCCTTGCCGAAAAACCAGACAGAGGAAACGTTCGTATTCTATCTCTAGGAAGAAGGGATTGGTTTTTCGGATTCGGACAAAGGGCCGAATCATCTCTTGATATACTGAAAGATCTATCTTTTTCTCAAACGAAGGAGTGATGGCAACAGAATTTTCTCCACAGGAGACAGCAACGACCAATTGTTCTTTTCCTGAGAGGTAAGGTTGTTCTTTGCGATGAAGGGGGCAGTGGGGATTTTTCTCTAGTGGGTATGTTTTTTTTCCCTCCCAGAGGGTACTTTGATGAGGAGGGGTCTTCCAATGGGCAGCGAGAGTATCAAACCAATCAAGGGAAAACCTCTCCCATACCAGGGCTGGAGGAGGGGAGTGATACGGTTCCACACATCCAAGACATCCCCCTTCTTTCTCCGAGAGGAAGAAAAGTCTCCAGGGCTTTCCGGGAAGAAAAATCCAGGCGGGGTTATGGTAGGCAAGGGCGAGATCCATGGCAAGATAACAGGAGAAGAGACTCTGGGAGAGATGAAGGATTCCCTCTGACTCTGCTACAAGGCCGGCATAGTTGTGGGTGAGGTACTCAGCAAAAGCTACCTCTGCCCAGGGAGCAGGGGAGAAAGACTCTGTAGCCAAAAGATAGGCTGTTCCTACAACCTTGAAAGAGGGTTTCTCTAATCGTTCCCAGAGCTCTCTTTCATACCCGAGTCCCCCAACCAAAACCCAACTCATGGTAACCCCTATCGATTAAATCCCACCTTTTTGGAGGAGAGTCCGAGGATAGATTTCATCTCCTTGTCGATAGCATCAAGAAAATCTTTTTGGGTAATCACCTGCTCACTTCCGGTTCGGGCTGCTGCCTTTCTCGCAGCGTTATATACCACATTGGCAATGGATCCCCCGGCCAGTTCATATTCAGCCAGTTTTTCCAGATTGACATCTGAAGCGAGAGGCATTTTTTCTGAGATATGGACTTGCCAGAGTTTGAGCCGTGTCTCATACCGAGGAACATCAAACCGTATCTTGATGTTGAAACGTCTGTTCCATGCCACGTCAAAGAGTTCAATGAGGTTGGTGGTGGCAATGAATACCCCTTGAAAGTTCTCTATTTCCTCAAGGAGGAGATTCTGCATCTGGTTGTATTCTTTGTCCGCTGCCTGATGGATCATCCCTCGAGAACTGAGAAGCTGGTCTGCCTCATTAATGAAGAAAAAGACTGTCTCCTTGGAGCTTTTCACATAGTTATAATACTCCTCAAACACCCTTTTCACGTTCTTTGTAGATTCACCTACAAAAGAACTCACCAGGTTTGCAGCATCTACCTTGAAGAGTTTGGCATGTGCCTCACCCGCAAGGGCTTGAGCCGTGATGGTTTTCCCCGTACCAGAGATACCATAGAGAAGAATTTTCACAGAAGAGGCTTCTTTTTGTGCCAAAGAAGGCTTCACCCCCCATTTTTTTAACACCTTCATTGTCTTCGTCATATCTACGGCATTCAGAAGCTCCTGTTTCACCTCTTCGTCGAGAATAATCTTGCTGAGATTGATGTTGGGTTTGATAATCTCATAGAGGGTTTCCTTTTTCTCGACGGTGATGACGGATGTGGTGTTTTCTTTTTGTATGGGTTCTGTTTCTTTTGAGGAGGTATCAAAAAGCCAGTCGAGGTCAATTTGGGAGGAACTTTCTTCTGGGGTTTTTTCCTGTTCTTTGATAGGCGGGATATGCTTTGTCAGTCTCTCTTTAAGAGCTTCATTGCGATCGAGGAAGAAGTTGATCAGTTTGTAAAAATCGTCTCTATTGACTTCAAAGTTTTTCGAGAAGATAGAAAGGATATCTTTGAAGGGATTTGGTTCTTCTGATTCCTCTTCCTCTGTGAAAAAGTCACGGGAAACAAATTTGATGAGAGAGTTTTTACACAAGATGCCATCAGGCTGGAAAAAGGATAACACGAGAGAGATTTCCTCTGGTAGGATACAAAGCATCTGGATGGCATGATCCACACTCTGTTGGGTATCTTGACGTATGAAGACAAGATATACCAGATAAAAATAAAACACCCACATAGCCCGGTATTTTTCAAAGGTTTCTGTGTAAAGAATACTCACCGAGGGATAAAGGAGATATGGCGGAATAGGAAAGGTATCATCGTCGAGTCCCATGTTCTCTTTGATAGTGTCCACCATATCACAAAAAGGTTCTCCATCAAACCATGGGAGCGTGGGAGGATCTATGAGAGACTCATTGACCAGGGTTTTGTAGAACTTTACATGAGAAAAGAGGATCTCAATATCCCGTAAAAAAGCTGAAAGGGTGGTATATTTTCCCTTTTTGATAAAAAAAGGAAGGGCAGGGGATCGTGTGTTTGGGAGAAGGTTTTTGATGAGCTTGGCATATCCTATGACATTGAGAGTCACACGATGATGATAGATCGTAGAGAGGTAATCAGGGATACTAAAAAATTCTCCCATCTGGTTTTCTGGCGGCCATCCACCCTGAAGGATCATCCAGTTGTCAGTATAGAGGTGATGCTTTTTTGAAAGGAGACGAGAGAGAAATTCAAGCTGCTTTGTAGGAGTTCTATGAAAGAATCTCACAAGATCCCAGAGATTGTGTTGGGGTTTTTCATGTGTCATGCCAGCAAAAAGAAGAAGCACTACTTTTTTTTCTTCATACGTGAGATGGGGCATGATTTTGCTCGCCATACGGAAAGCCTTCTTGTAAAAGGAGAGGGGAATCTTGAGGGCAGGCTTTGCTTGTTTTTCTTTGTTTCCGGGATTCTCATCGAGAAAACGGCTATATTTGACAAAAAGGGCTTCAGAAACGGCAAAGAGAAGCGAAGAAATATCCATGTATACACTCCTTTTCAACTTCACATTATATTATACACAGAAAAGCCAAAAATAGCAAAGAAATCTTTGAGGCCATGAGGTGTTTTGACTCTTGTATGGACAAAAAGGTTTTCTTTTCTCTTTTTTCCCAGGGATGAGAGGTATCCTATGGAAGCATTGGAAGGGGAGTTGGGGAGTGAAGGTTTTTTCATGTGTTTCTGGCATGGAAAGGGTTTTTCATGAAATGTTTTTTGGGGAAAGAGCCACTTTGGAAAGACGTATTTTCTTGGGCGTTTCTTTTTGACAAACTGTCCAAAAACTCCTATAATATGGAGTGAAAAATAGAGGAGGATCTTTTGTCTCGACCACTGGTTTCTGTTATTATTCCTCTCAAGAGATTCAATCACTATATTCGTGAGGCTATACCGTATTATGAACGTCTTGATTACCATCCTTTTGAGATCATTCTCCTCCCTGATGAAGAAGAGAAAGAAGCCCTTTCTCAAACGCTGGATATCCGTATTTTTCCCTCGGGACCTGTTGGACCTGCTGAGAAACGAGATTTAGGGGCACAATTTGCCAGGGGGAGTATTCTTGCCTTTACAGATGATGATGCGTATCCGGACCCTCAGTGGCTTTCTCAAGCGGTAGATATTCTCACTTCCTCAGATGAGGTTGGAGCGGTGGGTGGGCCAGGTGTGACCCCTCCCTCGGATAGTTTGTCTCAGCGGCTTTCGGGGTATATTTATGCTTCTTTGTGGATGAGTGGTGGCTACCGGAAACGCTATATTCCTGTGGGGGATCTCCATGAGGATTATGATCTTCCATCGGTGAACCTGATTGTGAAGAAAAAAGTATTTGAGATGGTCGGAGGGTTTGATTCTACCTATTATCCTGGGGAGGATACAAAGCTTTGCTTGGCTATCAAAGAAGCCGGTTATCGTATCCTCTACAGTCCTCAGGTTGTGGTGTGGCACCATCGTCGATCCCTTTTTCCTCATCATTTTCGTCAGATTGCCAATTATGCTCTTCATCGGGGTTTCTTTGCCAAACATTATCCTCAAACCTCGCTCAAACTTCCCTATCTTCTTCCCTCTTTTTTTCTCGTTGGGGTAGGGTGTGGTTGGCTGGGAGGGATAGTGTACTCTCCTCTCTGGTGGGTCTATGGGGGGATAATGGCAATCTATTTTTTGGGGGCACTTCTCTTTGGTGCTGGCAGGACACCTCTCGAACGAGTGGCCACGGCTATGGGTATTTTTGCTTCTCATCTCACCTATGGATGGTTTTTTCTCCGAGGACTTTTTACCAAAGAACTGAAGAGGTAAGGTATGCGAATTGCAGTCACGTATCCCCCTTTGCATAGTGAAAAAGGAGTACCGTTACTTTCCCAAAATAGGCAATTCCAGTGGTTTAATAATCCTACGTTTATCTATCCTATGGTGCCAGCCAGTGCAGCCACACTCCTCAAGAAGAAAGGCTATGATGTGGTGTGGCTTGATGGTATTGCTGAGGGGATAACGTTAGAAGAGTGGTTTTCTTTTCTCAAAACGGAAAAAATCTCTCTTGTGGCTATGGAGACAAAAACCCCTGTGATCAAACATCATTGGGAGATTGTGAAAAGACTCAAAGAGTCTCTGCCGGATGTTGTGATCGTTCTTATGGGGGATCATGTGACGGCTCTTCCTGAGGAAACCATGAATGCCTGTCCCGTGGACTATATTCTCACAGGGGGGGACTATGATTTTCTGCTCTTTCATCTGGTAGAATATCTTTCTGGGAAGAAGGAGCGCTTAGAACCAGGTTTTTTTTACAGGCAAGGTGGGCAGATTGTCACTACGGGACCATTTCAACGAACGTATGATCTTGGATCTCTTCCCTGGATAGACCGGGATCTCACCAAATGGAAGAATTATGCCTATCATAACGGAAACTACAAATATACGCCGGGCACATATATTATGGCGGGGCGGGATTGTTGGTATCATCAGTGTACCTTTTGTTCTTGGACAACCCTTTATCCTCGTTTTAACAAGCGGCCCGTTGAGGATGTCTTGGATGAAATCGGGATGTTGATTGAGAAGTACCATGTGAGGGAGATCATGGATGATACAGGGACTTTTCCGGTTGGGGAATGGCTTGAAAGTTTCTGTGAAGGCATGATACGCCGAGGGTATCACAAGAAGGTGACTCTTGATTGTAATATGCGTCTGGGGAAGGCTATAACCTATGAACAGATGAAACTTATGAAAAGGGCAGGGTTTCGTCTTGTTTTGGTTGGGATTGAATCGGCAAATCAAAAAACGCTTGATAGGGTGAAAAAAGGAGAAACTATCGAAGAAATGGTAGAAAATGTCAAACTCATGCGGAAAGCAGGGCTCTATCCACACATTACCATCATGTTTGGGTATCCGTGGGAAACAGAAGAAGATGCCAAACGAACGCTTGAGTTGGGGCGGTACCTTCTTATCAAAAACTATGCCTATACCATGCAAGCAACGATAGTTGTTCCCTATCCAGGGACTCCTCTTTTTGAGGAGTGCAGGCAAAATGGTTGGTTGGTGAGCGAAGATTGGGAGAGATACGATATGCGAGAGCCTATGATGAAAACGCCCATGACTACCCAAACCCTCATGAAATATGTTCAGGGGTTGTATTCTGTGGCATTCCATCCGGAGTTTTTGGTGCGCAAGTTTCTTTCCATTCGAGATCTGGAGGATGTAAAATATTTTTGGCGGGCAGGTATGAAGGTGGTAGGACACTTGATGGATTTTAGGAGAAAGGGATGAAAGCCTCGAGTTCTCCCCGGTGTATGATATGTGATTCGCCTCTTGCTTCTCCTATTATGACAGCATACAATACCCATGGACGTCATGTACTTTCCAGGGAAACCTTCCCTGTTTTTTTTTGCGAGGGATGTGGTACTTACCAAATAAACATAAAACAGGATGAAGAATATTATACCAAATATTACAATTCTCTTGATTACTATAATCAAGAGAATAGATCTCGTATTTTGTCCTTTCTTTCTACGATATTTTCCAAAATAAGCTTTTGGTTGAAGATGCACTCTCTTCCATTAAAGAAACATGGTTTTTTTCGTTGGCTTGATGTAGGGGCTGGGGATGGAAGTTTTTTACAAAAACTTTCTCCAAAACGTTTTCAACCTTTTGGAGTGGAGATTTCCCAAATAGGGTATGAAGAAATAAAAAAGAAGCATATTCCTTGCTTTCATGGGGATTTTCTTTCTTTGGATTTTGGGCAGACTTCTTTTGACATCATAAGTTTTTGGCATGTGTTAGAGCATTGTTGCTCTCCAAAAAAGTATCTCAAGAAAGCGTGTGAACTTCTCGGCGAGGGTGGGGTTCTTATCGTTGCCTTGCCATGGGCGGAGAGTTTAGGATTTGCTATTGGTAAAAAGGGCTGGTTTCATCTTGATTCTCCTCGGCATGTGTTTTGGCCTACAAAAAAAACTATGGAAGTGCTTATTCAGGATTTGCCTCTTTCTCAGGTGAAAGGGTTTTCCTCGTGGTGGGAGTATCCCTTGGATCTCTGGTGGTCTTTGAAAGAAGTACCCTTTTTCTTTAAATGGTTTCTTCGTCTCTTGTATCCTATAGTAAAAATAGGGGATAGAGAAACGATGATTTTTGTGTTCAAGAAAACTACCTCGAATAAGGGGGGGAGTAATGGCTAAACATCCACTCGTATCTGTTGTTGTGACTACCAAAAACGAAGAAAAGCATATAACTCCCTGTCTTCAGAGTATCAGGGAGCAAACGTACCCAAATATCGAGATGATTGTAGTGGATAACTTTTCTACAGATAAGACGGTGGAGATAGCACGAAGCTACACAGAGAAGGTATACCTCAAGGGTCCAGAACGGTCAGCTCAGAGAAACTATGGGATGAAAGAAAAAGCGGGGGGAGAGTATGTCATGTATGTGGATGCGGATATGATTCTTTCACCTTCTCTTGTTGAGGCGTGCGTGAGGTGGATGGAAGAGAGGCATCCTGTGGCTCTTCATATTCCGGAGATTGTTCTGGGGAGTTCATTTTGGTCTCGTGTTCGTCGGTTTGAGCGTCAATTTTATGATGGGACAGTCATTGATGGAGCGAGATTTTTTCACAGAGGGGTTTTCTGTGAAGTTGGGGGATTTGATGAACGATTCTCTGGTCCTGAAGACTGGGACTTAGACAAAAAAATCAAGCAAAAAGGGCGGATAGATCTTCTTCTCTCGGGGGAAAACACTTTGCTCGCTTTTTCTCTTTGGGATTTTCTCAAAGAGAGAGGGGTTTTCCCACCTTATTCCTTGTGTTGTGTGTATCACAATGAATCGGAATTTTCCTTCCGACGGTATTTGACGAAAAAGAGTTACTATACCATGAACTTTGCTCCCTATATCCAGAAGTGGGGAAAAGATGATCCCGATATCAAAAAACAATTTGGTTTTTGGTATCGGTATATTGGTGTCTTTGTCGAGAAAGGGAAATGGAAACGGCTCCTTTGCCATCCTTTTCTTGCGTTGGGGATGTATGTGTTACGTTTTTGTGTAGGTGTGATCTTTCTTCTCAAGGGTCACTCCTTTCAGGGGAAGTGATATGGCTAAACATATTCTTCTTCTTTCTCCTACCTTTCCTCCTGATGTTGGTGGGGTGGAAACCCATATGAGCGATCTTGTGAGGGCTTTTGTGAAATATCCTGCGTATCGAGTTACGGTGTCTACGTATAAACCTATTGTCACGCGAGGTCTCACCACCTACTCAAAGAAAGAGGTTGTGGGCAATGTTACTATTTATCGTCATTGGTGGTTTGGGAATCTCTTCCATATCTTGGAGCGGCTGCCGTTTTTGCAATTTCTTTATTTGGTTCCTTATTTGTTTTTTCGTACTCTTTTCCTCTGTCTTTTCAAAGTTCAGGAACCGGATGTTATATACGCCCATGGTCTCAGTAGTGCCCTTGTGGCCAAATGGTTGAAGTATATTTTCACGAAGGCAAGGATTGTTGTGGCTACACATGCAATTTATCCTATGTCTTCTCAATCTCTCACGGCAAAATTTACCACGTGGATTTTGCACTCTGCGGATGTGATCCTTTGTCTTTCAGAGGGTTCTCGAATACAACTTCGTCATATAGGGCTTTCTGAGAAGGTGCTTCACCGTTTCCATTGTTGGATACAGTTAGAGAATTTTCCCATGAGAAAAAAAGAAGAAGCAAAAGAATTCTTTAAATTGTCGGGGTCTCAGTTTGTTGTGCTTTTTGTGGGGAGACTTATCTCAATCAAGGGATTTAAGCTTCTTTGGGAAGTAGCCAAGGAAATGCAATCGGAAAGAGACATGTTATTTTGGTTTGTGGGAACAGGTCCAGAGGAGGATTTTCTCCTCAATCATCCACTCCCCAATGTGACCTTTTGGGGAAAGAGAGAGAATAAAGAGCTTTTTCAATTTTACAATGCTGCAGATGTATTCTGTATTCCCTCGATGTATGAGGAGGGGTTTGGGAGGGTCATATTGGAGGCCCTGGCGTGTGGCACCCCTGTTATAGGAAGCAAGAAGGGAGGTATTCCTGAGGTAGTTACGCCAGATGTGGGAATGGTTATTGAACCCACAAAAGAAAATTTCATACACGCTCTTCTCATGCTAAAAAACGACAAAAACCTTTTCCGAAGGCTTCAACAAAACGCACGCCCTTATATTGAGCGCTACTATAGCGAAAAAAACTTTGAGGAAATTCTCTCTCATCTTGATCCGGAGTACACGCGGTGAAAAGGCGATTTTTTCTTATCAGTCTCTCCTATATTGGGGAAGGAGCATTGAGTGGTGGGGATCGTATCTCCACAGAAATTCTTCGGTATTGGCAGGAGGCCTTTGATGTTTTTGTGGTTTCTGCAGATGATTATCTTCATGTATTACACAAGACGCAGGTTACTGTCCCTCATACTTTTCTCTTGCAGAGCACGGTGAAACGGCATGACTCTCTTTTTCACCATGCGTCCTATATTCTTGAAAGGACGTGGAAGGGAATCCAATGGGTATTGAGGCAATACCGTTACCAGGAGGGTGATATTGTATATTCTTCTTCTGATTTTTGGCCTGATAGCATTCCTGCGTTTCTTATGAAGCTTCGTTATCCCCGTCTTCTTTGGGTGGCGGGTTTTTATCTTTTTGCGCCGCCACCATGGGCCAAGAACTCCCCATACAAGGGGAAAAACTTTCTTCGTGGTTTGTTTTATTATCTCACGCAGCTCCCTATGTACTGGCTGATAAAACTATTTGCTGATAGGGTTTTTGTCACTTCAGAACCGGACAAGGTACGTTTTGTCACAAAACAGAGAGCGTCTGAAAAGGTGATGGTCATTCAAGGGTTTGTCTGTATGCATGAAGTTGAGCCATTGAAACCCCTGTTCCGCCAGCTTCGGAAATCATATGATGGGTGCTTTATGGCAAGACTTCACTACCAAAAAGGGTGTCTTGAACTCATCGAAATATGGAAAAGAGTTGTCGAGAAGAGGCCCATGGCTCAACTTGCGATCATTGGGGATGGGCCGCTAAGGACAGAGATGGAGCAAAAGGTACACCTGTATGGACTTGAGAAAAATGTAGATTTCTTAGGGACTCTTTTGGGAGAAGAGAAGTATCGTATTTTTGCGCAAAGCCGGGTCATGCTTCACCCAGCTACGTATGATAGTGGGGGAATGGCAATGGCAGAAGGTATGGCCTTTGGTCTACCAGGGGTCTCGTTTGATTTAGAGGCGTTGAAAACGTATTATCCTATGGGGGTGATAAAAACACCTTGTTTTGATATTGAAAAATTTGCTGAGAATGTGCTTCTCCTTCTTCAAGACGAAACGCTTTATAGACAACTTTCCGAAGAAGCGACCACACTTATTCAAACTGTCTGGGATAGTCGCATCCGAAATCAGAAGCTCCTTCAGGAATTTTTGCAGACTATAGCGTGAGTGTTTTTCACGTGGTGGTTTTTGAGGAGTCTCTTGCCCATAAAAGAAAGAAAAAGGCTTAAGCGTTTTTTCGCCTTGAGGGGTTTCTTTGAGGACAAGGGGAGGAGTGGGTATTTTCCATCCTCAAAACGGTGAGGATCTAGACGCTTGAGAGTTTTTCTCCATATCTTTCCAGGTACCGGACGGTTGTTTCCAGGATGGTTTGTTTCCATTGAAGGATATTGCCTTCTACCAAACACCCAGCTGCCTTGGCATGTCCTCCTCCACCAAATTCTTTGGCAAGAAGTCCCATGTCGTAGTCAGCCTTGGTCCGGAAACTGACAGAGATTTGGTTTTTTTCCTTTTCTTTGAGAAGGACATATACGGTGACCCCTTCAATGAGGGCAAGGTATTCTAAGAGTCCTTCAGTATCATAACAATGGGTAGAGGTCATATCCTCAAAAGATACGTATCCTATTGCAAGTTTTCCCTCCATGTGGAGTTCAAGATGGCTGAGAAGTTTTTCGACAAGGAGAAGAAACCCGTAGGGACGATTCTGATAGATTCGTTCATACACCAGCGTTTGTGATGCCCCTCTCTCTAAGAGGTCCGCTGCTATTCGATACACATAGGGGTGAGCATTTGGGAATCTGAAGAAACCCGTATCTGTGGCTATAGAAACAAAAAGCGATTGGGCTATTTCTCCCTTGGCGTGTTTTCCTAGCCAGCGAGCAAGCATTTCTCCTACACTGGAGGCGAGGGGATCAACCCAATTGATATGGCCGAAAAAGGTATTATCTTTGTGATGGTCAATATTGATGATCGTGGTTTTGGAGAGCCAGGTATATACTTTTCCAACACGGGAGAGATCTCCACTATCCAGGACAAACGCCACATCTCGTGGGGGTGGGGGGAGGTCTTCTTTCCACACCACGATGGATGGGGGAAAAGAAAGAAAAGCATACTTCGGATCCAGAGGTTCCTCAAGAACAAGCGAGACTTCTTTCCCTTGGGACGTGAGAAAAGACACAAGGGCGAGGCTACTTCCTATAGCATCCCCGTCGGGGCGGACATGGGTAGTGACCAAAAAACGGTGATACCTTCGAAGTATCCACCACATGTGTAAACGGAAAAAGAAGGGAGCGCCTTTATTTTTCCGTTTCATCATCTCCTGACCCACTTTCTTCACTTTCAGGACGGACTTGTTTCATGGCTTCTTTGATCTTTTGTCCCATCTCATCAGCAACTGCCATGGCCTTTGACCACTCAAAGGAGAGTTTTGGGGCATAACGGAGTCGGAGGGCTTTGCTGACGACAGAAGAAATATAGCCTGCCGAGGATTCAAGAGCCTCAAAGGTTTTGATATTGTCAGATTTCTTTTCACCGTAGATGCTTACCATCACCTTGGCATGTCGCATATCCTCACTCATATCAACTTCGAGTACGGAAACCATACTGGTGAGTCGAGGGTCTTTGACCTCTGTCATGATCACTTCAGCGATTTCCTTCATGAGGGTTTTGTTGAGACGCTCAATTCTTCTTCGTGTTGCCATACCTGCTCCCTGGGGTTATTTCTTCACCTCTTCTCGTTTGTAGCACTCCACAATATCCCCTTTCTTGAAGTTTTCATAGTTCACAAACGACATACCGCACTCAAACCCTTCCTGGACCTCACTTACATCGTCTTTGAAACGTTTGAGTGCCAGAAGTTTCCCCGACCACACCAGGACTCCTTCGCGATAGATACGCACTTCTTCGGCTCGTCGGATAAAGCCTTGTGTCACATAACATCCTGCAACTTTTCCAACGCCGCTGATTTTGTAAACCTCTCGTATTTCGGCTGTCCCAATGACCGTTTCTTTGTACTCTATTGTTTGCATGTTTTTCAAAAGGCCTTCGATGTAATCCGTGAGCTCATAGATGATGTTGAAACGTTTGATGGTCACCCCTTGGCGTTCTGCTCTCTCTTTGGCCATGGCATCAGCCCGTACTCGGAAGGCAAGAATGATCGCCGCAGCCCCTTCCTGTGAACCAGAAACCTCTGCAAGCATCACATCACTTTCGAGTACAGCCCCTACAGCCGCATGAAGGATGGAAATCTTGACCTCAGGATTGTCAATTTTAAGAAGGGCATGTTTGATGGCTTCTACCGACCCCTGAACATCAGCCTTGATGATTACCTTCAGTTCTTTGATGTCCTCCATAGAGAGTTGTTCCATAGCACTCTCCATCTGGAGCTTCTTGACGCGTTTGGTTTCTTCAATCCGTTTGAGTTCTAGTCTTTTGGCCACGATCTGTTTGGCAAAGTCTTCATCCGCCACCACATGAAACTTGTCTCCAGCCTCGGGTACAGCATCGAAGCCCATAATCTCCACAGGATACGAGGGATACGCTACAGACACTTTGTTGCCTGCATCGTCAAACATCCCTCTCACCTTTCCCATGGTTGTTCCGACGACAAAAGAGTCACCGATACGGATGGAACCATTTTTTACAATGATGGTTGCCACGGGGCCGCGGCCAATGTCCATCTTGGATTCAATCACATAACCGACTCCTGGTTTGTCAGGGTTTGCTTTGAGCTCCATAACCTCCGCTTGCAAGAGAATAGCCTCGAGAAGTTCCTCGATGCCAATTTTCTTGAGGGCTGAAACAGAAACGTACATTGTGTCTCCTCCCCATTCCTCTGGGAGAAGGCCTTCTTCACTGAGTTGCTGTTTCACCCTATCTACAGAAGCATCGGGAAGATCTATTTTGTTAACGGCTACAATAATTGGTACCTTGGCGGCCTTGGCGTGGTTGAGAGCCTCAATGGTTTGTGGCATCACTCCTTCGACTGCAGAGACAACGAGCACGACAATATCTGTGACATTTGCTCCACGGGCCCGCATGGCTGTGAAGGCCTCGTGACCGGGAGTATCAAGAAAAGTTATCTCTCCTTTTGGGGTTTTTACCTTGTAGGCACCAATGTGCTGGGTGATACCTCCACTTTCATGTTCAGCAACATTACTTTTTCGGATGGCATCGAGAAGTTTGGTTTTGCCATGATCCACATGGCCCATAATTGTGACAACAGGAATACGGGGCTTGAGATCCTCTGGGTTATCTTCTGTTTCTCGTATCTCTACCTCGTCTTTGAGACTTCTTACGACCACCTGACAATTAAACTCATTGGCGACAATGGTAGCTGTATCTGCATCAAGGGTATCATTGATCGTTGCAGTCATCCCAAGTTCGAGGAGTTTTTGAATGATCTCGGCAGACTTGAGGTTCATCTTTCTTGCGAGTTCTGCGACGGTAATAACCTCACCAATCTCGATACTCTCAGGGATGGCGTATTCTTTTTTAGCTTTTTTCTTGGGATCTTGTATCTTGGAGAAGAAGATCTCTTCTTGCTCGCTCATGTCCTTTTCTTTGAGGACATCGGTTGACTTGGCTTTGTGATCAGGGATGCGTCCTTTGGTTCTATTTTCTGTCTCTTTTCCAGTTGAGAAGGGTTGTTGGGGAGCGAATCCACTGCGTCTCTCTCCTCCTGATGATGGACGTCCTTGGGGAGAAGAAGGTCTCTCTGAACGCTGTCCTCCTTGACGACTTTTATCGAGGGTGAAACGTTTCCCTTGAGAGGGACGTTGACCCTCACGGGATTGGTTTTCTCGAGGTTGTCCTTCACGGGAACGATTATCCCTCCCTCCTTGTGGGGGTCTATTTCCCTGACGAGGGGAAGAGAAACCTTGAGAGGAAGGCTTTTGTCCCTCTTTTGTCACGGCTCCTTGAGAAACAGCTGGCTTTGCTTGTGAAGGTGTGGGGGCCGTTTTGTCTGTTTCTTGTGGTTTTTCCTCCGCTTTTGCGGGTGGGGTTTTGAGTTTGATTTTCTTCTTAATCACTATTTTCTTTTTCTCTTCGGACATACTCTTCCTCCTCGTAGCCCAGCCTTATTCTTCAACAACCTCGTCTTCGATGGTAATGTTGTCTTTAATCACCTGCCAGATAGCCACAGCTTCATCTACTGAGATATTGCACACCTCTGCAAGTCGTTCAATGGAGTAACACTTCTCAATAATCTCAGCCACATCAGTAAACCCTGCCTTGTGGAGTGTTTTGATCTGTTCCCGTGAGAAGGGAAGCATTTCGAGGGGGATGCTTTCTTCTTCGACAAGCTCAACCTCTGCTTCTTCGACTTCGCTAAGTCCAAGAATTCTATCCACTTCTTTTTGTTTTTGGGCGAGGTTTTCTTGAAACTCAGTGTAGGGAACAAAGCTGATCCGATATCCTACTACTTCTTCGAGCATCCGTTGGTGTGTTCCTTTTTTCCCGATGAGAGGAGCAACAAATTCATCAGGAACCACGACACGAGCCAATTTCTCCTCAGGGTGGAGCTCTACATGGTAGACCTCGGCTGTGCGGTTACGAAGGACACGGCTCTGCATAACGGCATTTTTGATGAGTTCTTTGATGTCATCAGAGTAACGGATAATCTCTACTCGTTCATCGTTGATCTCTGCCCGAATAGGTTTGATACGTACACCTTGTTTTCCTATAGTAACACTGGCGGGATCAAGAGAATCATCGGTGGATTGGATCACGACTTTGGTTACTTCTCCCGGTTTTCGGGAAATCGCTTTGATACTAAAGGTGCCATCCATGAGTTCTGGGATGTTCAGTTTGAGGAGTTCGATGACCATTTCTTTGCATGCCCGTGAGAGAATGAGTTGAGGTTCAGAAAATGATGTGGAAGCTGGATTTACCTTGAGAAGAATGGCTCTCACCGTTGTTCCTGGTCGGATCTCCTCCTCAGGGATGGTTTCTGAAAGAGGGAGAAAAGCCTCAGCGTCCCTCCACTCCAGCATGGCGAGGTAACCAGGGATGGGTTTGTCTGTCTTGGATTTGATCTTGGCATTGACTAACGCCCCTTGTCGGGTGATAAACTCGCTATAGATCCAATCTCTCTGAACCTCAACAAGTTTTTGCTTGATGGCTTGTTTGAGAACCATCACCCCTTGCCTGTCAGTGAATTCCTCCATATCAAGCGGGACTTTTACTTCATCGCCACTCTGAAGGGTTTTCTTTCTTGTGTATTTGAGGCCATCCTCAACGCTAATCTGGGTGACCGGGTCTGTTACCACATCGACAACCTTTTTGACCTGATAGATGTGAAGCTTTCTGTCTATGTGGATCTCCATGTTGGAGTATTCTTTGCCGAATTTCCGCCTATAGAGAGTGAGAAAGGCCTCGGCAAGAATTTTTTCACCCAATTCTTTTGAAATCTTATTTTCTTTGGCAAACTCTGCCAGATAATCCAAAAGAGCCATGGAACTACTCCTCCTTTAAATACTCTTTTATATCAAAATGGAGTTTTACCTGATTGAATCTCTCCCAGGGGATGGCATAGGTTTTCCCTTCGTAGGTAAACACAAGGGTATTGCCCTCAACTTTCTCAATCTTTGTGAGGACCACCGAATCACGAAGTCCATATTCCTGGAAATTTTTCACCACAAGGCGCATGGTTTTCCCTTGAAAGATAGCCACTTCATAGGGACTTTTAAGTTTCCTTTCCACACCAGGGGACTCCACGAGAAGGGCATACTCGTGATCAAACCCTACCTCTACGGCAAGCCGTTGGGCAAGAACCTGGGATACTGTTTCACAATCAGCACTGGTGATTTCGCCATTGTGTTTGTAAATCACTACCGTCAGAGAGGTCGGCCTGCGCCCACCCTGAAAAAAAGCGTCCACCAACACAAAACCCAGTGTCTCTACGGTGTCTTTCACAATCTCAAGTTCTTTGTCTCGCATCCTTTTCTCCGGTAATAAAAAAGGAGTCGGGCCACCGACTCCATACTCACCTGAGTATAGTATAGAGAGCACGAGAAAAAAAGTCAAATTTCTTTCTACTCACAAGCCTATGTCATGATACCGTGGGAGAGGGTGAGAGGTTGAAGAAGAAACGGGGGATATTTTTTGAAGAGGTTGTTCTCAGGTGAGATGTGGGTGATGGTTTGGGGCATTCTTTGTGCTGTGGTGAAAAACTTCTGGGGGAATCTTTCAGAGAAAAGGGGATCAATTTTTTAGAACAAGTCGCTCAAAAATGGCATTTTTCTAGGAGTTATGGTATACTCTATCTCACTTTATTCAAGAGGTGTGGAGGCAGCCATGAATCAGGAGATTCAGAAGCGTATTCAAGAGTGGCTTGGGGCGGAGTATGATGAGGCTACTCGGCAGGAGATTCAGGAACTTGTTGATGCCGGTAACGAAAAAGAACTTGAGGACAGGTTCTACACAGAACTTGAATTTGGTACAGGTGGGCTTCGGGGTATCATCGGGGCTGGTACCAATCGTATGAATCGCTACGTCGTCCGAAAAGCCACCCAGGGATTGGCAAACTATATCCGTGCCAAGGGTGATCCCGCCAAAGGAGTGGTTATTGGTCGGGATTCTCGTCTGATGTCGGACGTTTTTGCTATGGAAACAGCCTCTGTGATGGCGGCCAATGGTATCAAGGTCTATTTCTACGAAGATATTCATCCTACCCCGATGGTTTCGTTTGCTGTACGGGAACTTGGAGCTCAAGCAGGGGTGATGATTACAGCCTCACATAATCCCAAAGAATACAATGGATACAAGGTAATGTGGGATGACGGCTGTCAAGTGACGCCTCCTGTGGACAAAGGCATTATTGAAGAGGTCAGAAAGATCTCTTCACTCTCGCAAGTGAGGTATCTTCCCTTTGAGGAGGCCAAGGCCCAACATCGTATTGAGAGTATTGACAGCAGAATGGATGCCCTCTACCTCGAGAGAATCAAAACCATTTCTCTTCATTCTGAGGTAGCTGCGTCCTCTGGAGTAAAGATTTGCTACTCTCCTTTGTATGGCACAGGGTATAAAATTATTCCTGAGGCTCTCAGACAATGGGGGTTTCAGCATGTTCATGTTCTTCCAGAACAGGCGCGTCCAGATGGAAATTTCCCTACCACACCATATCCCAATCCTGAAGAAACTGAGGCAATGAAAGAAGGAATGCAGTATGCGGCTGATCATGGCTATGATATTTTTATTGCCACTGATCCGGATGCTGATAGACTGGGGGTAGCTTTGCGTGACAGGAATAACAAGATGGTTCTTTTGAATGGCAACCAGATTGCCACTCTCTTGGCCTACTATATTGCCAGGGAGAAAAAACTTCCCCCCAATCCTTGGATGGTCAAAACGATTGTTACTACAGATTTGATTGTCGATATTGCCACACATCATCACATAGGGATGGCTGAGGTTTTGACGGGTTTTAAGTGGATTGGGCTCAAGATACGACAGTTTGAACAAGAAGGCAAAAATTTCATCTTTGGTTGTGAAGAGAGCCATGGTGTTCTTCTTGCGGATTTTGTGAGAGACAAAGATGCTATTATGGGGGTTACCATGTTTGCTGAGTTGACAGCCTACTACAAATCTCAAGGAACCTCGGCTCTCAATGTTTTGTATGATATTTACCGAACCTACGGTTTTTATAAAGAAAGCCAGAAATCTCTTACTCTCACAGGCCTTGATGGGCTTGCTCAGATCAAGGCCATGATGGACAAACTCCGCAACAAAACCCCAACGACTATTGGTGAATGGAAGGTCCTTGAAAAACAAGACATGAAAACAGATGAGATTATTGATATGACCACAGGGACCATCCGAGGGAAGACGGGATTTCCCTCTTCAGATGTCGTGGTACTCAAGCTGTCGGATAGTGCCAAGGTGGTGGCTCGTCCCTCTGGAACGGAGCCAAAGATCAAGTTCTATTTTACGACACGAGGCAAATTTGATGATATGCCAGCTGTAGAACATAAGCATGAAACGCTTCGCCAGGCGTTTCTGACGTATATTCAAGGATAACACAAGGAGGGTATCATGGCGTATAAGATTGCCGTCATTCCTGGTGATGGAACAGGTCCAGAGGTGATTCGGGAAGGGTTGAAAGTTCTCAATGCTGTGAGCCATGTGTATGGGATCTCGTTTGACTTTCATACGTATGATTTTGGGGGGGAACGCTACCTCAAGACGGGAAAAATCATTGATGCCGAGGAAATCGAGGAACTCAAGGGATATGATGCGATTTATCTTGGTGCCATTGGTCATCCTGATGTGAAACCAGGTATCCTTGAAAAGGGTTTACTGCTTCGTATCCGTTTTGATCTTGATCAGTATATCAACCTTCGACCGGTGAAGCTCTACCCAGGAGTAGAAACTCCCATCAAGGACAAAACCCCGGAACACATTGATTTTGTGGTGATTAGAGAAAACACGGGGGGGATCTATACTGGTCATGGTGGGGCTACCAAGGTGGGGACCCCTGATGAGATTACCACCCAGGTGATGGTGTATGATAGAAAAACTGTGGATCGGTGTCTCAAGTATGCTTTCGAGCTCAAGAAACGTCGCAATCAACAGAGTGCTTCCTATGCTACGAAACCCATTCACCTTGTTCATAAACGCAATGTTCTCACCTATGCGGGAGATCTTTGGTTTCGTGCCTTTGAAGAGATGGGACAGAAAGAATATCCTGATATTGCCCGTGATTATCTTCATGTGGATGCTACTACCATGTGGTTTGTCAAGAATCCTGAGTGGTTCGATGTTATTGTGACAGAGAACCTCTTTGGGGATATTATCACTGACCTTGGGGCGATGATCCAAGGGGGAATGGGGATTGCTGCGGGGGGAAATATCAACCCAGAGGGCGTCTCAATGTTTGAACCTATTGGTGGGTCTGCCCCAAAATACACAGGCAAGAATGTTATCAACCCTCTTGCGGCTATTGAAGCAGCACGAATGATGATTGATGAACTTGGGGAACACCAGGCTGCTGAAGCTATCCAGAAGGCGGTAGCCACCACTTGCACCAAACTCAAGAGTCTTTCTGCGGGTAAAATGGGATACTCCACAACAGAGGTGGGGGATATGGTGGCAGGGTATATTTCCTAGGGTATTCTTTTGGGATGTTGAGTGAGGCCATGGTTGCGAAAACCGTGGCCTTATTTTTTGGGGCTTGTGGGTATTCATTCTTAGGTCTTCTCCTAGGACAAAAAAGGGACCGCCTGAGGCGGTCCCACGTGGTCCATTCGGAGGCAAAGGTTAGAATCGATAGATGGCCTCAAGTCTCCACTGGCTGAGACTAAAGATATCTCCTGTTCCACCGAACTCATAACCAAAATCCATTTGGAAATTGTCAGTGGCCAACCAACCAAGACCGAGGTTAAAGGTAGTAGATGAGGTGGAAGAAAAGCTATAGGAAGAGTCCAAAACATTCACGGGATCATACGAAGTTCCATCAATAGGAGCAGGAGTCCCGTTTACCTCACGCGAAGGTTTTTCCCGGGTTTGTTTTGCCCAACGCCACGTTACCCCGTAAGAGAAAGTCGTTCCCATGCGAAGGACAAGCCACTTTTGGAGAGCATACTCGACACCAAGAGGCATAGAGACAGTGGAGGAAATGGTGTTGGTGTTGTAGAGATCCTTGATGATGATTTTTTCAGAACTGGTCACGGTACCGGCAACCTTGGTCTCAGTGGATTGTACCTCTTCATGATCAATATTGACAAGGGTGTAATTGAGGTTAGCCCTTACTCGACCTTTGAGAGAGAGGGCATCTCCAAGTTTGTAGGATTGTTTTACAACGATTTCCAAACCAAGAGGGAGATGAAGGTAGCTTTTTCTCTCCTTGGTACCCTCTGTGTTGGTTACCGTGTCGGCGGGGATGTTTTCTACCACCCTTTTATAGGTATGATATTTGGGGTTTCGTGGGAGAAAGTATTCAGCTGAAAGAGCTACTTCAATATCTGTTCCTTTTACCAGCGTAAACCCAAGACGAGGGAACAACCGAATGCGAAAATTCTTGTTGTCAATAGAGAGATTGGCTGTATCTTTTGATATCGTGGTGCCAGCCGGGTTTTCGACGATTTGCTCGTAGGAGGCTTTTTGGGCTGTTCCGACTACAGAGACTGTCAAAGGTACCGAGAGAGTAAGTTCACCAATCTTTGTCCCGAGAGTCAAGATGTTCTCAAGGGTGGCGGCGTCGTGTGCCCCTTCTCCATAGGTTGTTTTTGTTCTCGTCAGGACTTGGTTGTCGTTTGTGGTATAGGTTTCTACTACCGAAGAGGTACTTACAGCCCCAAGAGCTTGGTTAGCAAAATCGATAGCGAAGGTGGCATTTGTCGTGTTAGCTCCACTATACGCGATGCGGTATGATACCCCTAAAGGAAGGCCAATGGCAGACAGGTCTGCCGCTAGGGCAAAGATACGACTGCTGTTGTCAGCAAGCCACTTGTGTTCGGAGACGGTTCTTGTCACATTCTGGTCCGATCCACCAGAAAAATTGAGATTGGTACGGTGAGCAGGATTGTTGGTGACGAAGAGTGACTCGCTATCATAGAAGGAGAATCCCACATTAAAGGGCAACACCTTTACAAGACCCGCGGTAAGCTGAAAATACGAGAGAGAAGAAGTATTGATGTTTCTGCCAGCGGCAGCAAAAAAGCTTTGTTTGAGCTTTTTCACATCAAAGGGATCCACTGCCCAATCGACATCGTTTTTGAATTCGCGGGCTGTGGACTGCCTCTGAACAGAATCTGTCTGGGGATTAGCCCAGAGAGGGACACCCACTGCCAACACCAAAAAAACTATACCTTGAAATTTTCTCCACATTATTTTCCTCCTTTTTGTGGAAATTTTCACAGGTAGGATAAGGGAAAACCATGAAAAGACGGTGAATAATACAAGAATTTTTCATGAATTTTTGTCAAATAAAGAAAAATATTTGTTTTTTGGTATTTTTTTTGTTGGATTTGGTATGAAAAACCCTCTCTTTTTTATTTTTTTCTTGGGGCATAGGGGATCCTATGGAGGCAAAGGTGGTGGAGGGGGCTTGAATTTGCAATTTGTTTTCTTTTCCCTTAAAATATCCGCACCCTATTTTACCCAAAATCCAAAAAGAAAAGGAGTGTGGTATGCCGAAAAAGACAACCTCACAGGGTGTGGACCGCGGGTTGGTGGATAGAATCAAAGAGGGGTTTCTGCGACATCGTCACTATTCACTTGCCAAGGATGAGTATACAGCGACGGACTATGATAACTTTCTCAGCTTAGCCTACACGGTGCGTGATATGCTCTTTGATCGCTGGATCAAGACCCAGCAAACCTATTATAACAAAGATGTGAAACGTGTGTATTATCTCTCGCTTGAGTTTCTCATGGGGCGAACCTTGGGAAATGCCCTTGTGAACCTTGGTATTGAGAGAGAGGCTGAGGTGGCCATGAAGGAGTTGGGGCTTGATATTGCCGAACTCCGTGAAGAAGAGAAGGATGCCGGTCTTGGAAATGGGGGTTTGGGTCGTTTGGCGGCCTGTTTCTTGGATTCTATGGCTACACTTGGGATGGCCGGATATGGCTATGGGATTCGCTATGATTATGGCATCTTCAACCAGAAATTTGTCAATGGTTATCAGGTTGAGGAACCAGATGATTGGCTAAAACTGGGGTATCCCTGGGAGATTGAACGATGCGAGTTTCAGCTTCGTGTACGTTTTTATGGCAATGTGCGTGTCGTAAAGGACGAGAAGGGCAATGAGAAGTACCTTTGGGAGAATACCCAGGATGTTTTGGCTATTCCCTTTGATGTTCCCGTGCCTGGTTACAAGAATGATGTGGTCAATACCCTTCGTCTTTGGACCTCTCGGGCTACCAATGAGTTTGATTTTCATGACTTTAATGCGGGGAATTATATAGACGCTGTGGAAGAGAAAAATCTCTCCGAAAATATCTCCAAGGTTCTCTATCCGAATGACAACAGTGTGGCTGGCAAGATTCTTCGTCTCAAACAACAATATCTCTTTGTTGCTGCTTCGCTTTGGGATATTCTTCGTCGTTATAAAAAGCACCACAAGGATTTCAAGGACTTTCCCAAGAAGGTGGCTATCCAACTCAATGACACCCATCCTGCTATTGCGGTAGCTGAACTTATGCGGCTTCTTGTGGATGAGGAGAATCTGCCCTGGGATGAGGCCTGGAGTATTACTCAACAGGTATTTGGCTATACTAACCACACCCTCATGCCTGAAGCCCTCGAGAAATGGCCTGTGGCTATGATGGAAGAGCTTCTTCCTCGTCATATGCAGATTATCTACAAGATCAATGCGGACTTTTTGGCTGAGGTGAGTCGTCGTTTCCCAGGGGATGTGGACAGGCTTCGAAGGATGTCCCTCATTGACGAGAGTGGCGAGCGGTATGTCCGTATGGCATGGCTTGCCACGGTAGGAAGCCATTCTATCAATGGGGTAGCGGCCCTTCATACGGAGCTTCTCAAGAAGGAACTCTTTCATGATTTTTATGAGATGTTTCCCGAGCGTTTCAACAACAAAACCAATGGAATTACTCCTCGTCGATGGCTTCTCAAGTCCAATCCAGCCTTGTCATCTCTTATTATCGAAAAGATTGGAGATGCGTGGACGGTGGACCTTTCCAAACTTCGTGAACTTGAGAAATTTGCTGACGACAAGGCTTTTCAAAAGGAATGGCAGGCAATCAAGCTTGAGAACAAAAAGCGTCTTGCCAAGATTATTGCTGAGGAGTGTGGGGTTGAGGTGAATGTGAATTCGATGTTTGATGTGCAAGTGAAGCGTCTCCATGAGTATAAACGTCAACTTCTCAATGCTCTTCATATTGTTCATCTCTATAACCAGCTCAAAGAAAATCCCTCGATGGACTTTGTGCCAAGAACATTTATCTTTGGAGCCAAGGCAGCCCCTGGCTATTTTATGGCCAAACTCATCATCAAGTTTATCAATAACGTCGCCAGGGTGGTGAACAATGATCCTGTGGTAGGAAACAAAATGAAGGTGGTTTTCCTTCCCAACTATCGGGTATCACTGGCGGAAAAGATTTTCCCTGCGGCTGATCTCTCTGAACAGATTTCTACGGCGGGAACAGAGGCAAGTGGGACAGGAAATATGAAGTTTGCTCTCAATGGAGCGCTTACTATAGGGACATTGGATGGGGCCAATGTGGAGATTGCAGAAGAAGTCGGCATGGACAACATCTTTATCTTTGGTCTCAAGGTAGAAGAGGTTGAGGCTCTCAAAAAGCAGGGGTATCATCCTTACCATTATTATGAAACCAATCCCAACATCCGCAAGGTGATTGATCTCATCGCGAGTGGGTATTTCTCCCAGGGTGAGGATCCCAATCTCTTCAAACCTCTTGTTGACAATCTCTTGTATACAGATCCCTATTTGTGTTTGGCAGATTTTCAGATGTATGCTGATTGCCAGAAAAAGGTCTCTGAGGCTTATCTTGATCAGGTGAGTTGGACGAGAAAATCTATTCTCAATGTGGCAAGGATGGGCAAGTTCTCTAGCGATAGGACTATCCTTGAGTATAACAGAGATATCTGGAAAGCCGAAGACCATATTCTCAAATAGTTATACCGGGGCTACCGCAAGGTGGCCCCTGTTTTTTGATATCTTTTTTTCAACTTTCAAGTTATCGTTTGCTTTTTCCGACAATACAAAAGAGACGAAAGGGAATTGTGATAAGGATGAGATACGCGATAGAAGGGGGGACGGTTGTTACCCCGGATTTTATCCTGCAAGAGACGGCTGTTGTTGTCGATACAGAAACAAAAAAGATAGTCCACATGGGCAAGGATATGCCTCGTGTGGATATGGTACTTTCGCTCGAAAAAACGGATATCCTCTTCCCGGGGCTTATCAATGCCCACGATCATCTGTTAGGAACGTATTATCCCCGCGTTGGCAAAGGGCCTTATCTTAATTGGTATCCGTGGGATAATGATCTCAAAAGTCATCCTCTCTATGAAGAGAGAAGTCGGCTTTCTAACCAGGATCTCTACTGGCTTGGGGCGTACAAAAACCTCATCTCAGGGGTAGTTGTCGTCTCTGATCACATGCCCCATGCGGTGAATGAGCCCTTGATTCATGGGTTGCCTATTTTTGTACTCTCAGAGTATACCCTTGAGCATGAATGTTCGAGCTATGATTTACGCTGGGGGAGAGGGATAACTCTTGAGCATCGAGAGGCTCAAGAACGGAATATTCCCTTTATCACCCACTTGGAAGAGGGATTTGATGAGGAAGCGACCATGGGAGTGGATATTCTCATGGAGATGGGGGCGCTAGATGAGTATACGGTGCTGATTCATGGAATAAGTCTCAGTGAAAAAGATATAGAGATACTGGCAAAACAGAAAGCCAATCTTGTCTGGTGTCCTTCTTCAAATTACTATATGTTCCAAACAACGGCTCCTATCAAACACCTGCTTGAGGCGGGTGTCAATGTAGCCCTTGGCACAGATTCTCCTATGTCTGGAGGCCTTCATCTTCTCGATGAGATGCAGTTTGCCTCAAGCCTTTATGAAAAACTTTATCAGGAGAGGCTGGATCCTGCTGTCCTTGTTCGGATGGTAACCGTGAATGCGGCTCGGGCGCTTCGGCTGTTTGATCAGGGACGCATAACGGAAAATGCTCGTGCCCATTTTACGGTTATTCGTGGGGGAAACTCTCATAATCCCTATGAAACCCTGGTTCGGGCAGATCTTGCCGATGTGCGGCTTGTGATACGGGATGGGGTACCGTTGTATGGGAGTAGTCACTTTTTGCCATTCTTTTCGCGTTTTTCTCATCATTACCAGCAGGTACTTATTGCCGGAGAGGAGAGGATTGTTATAGGAAAACCTATTCACTTTTATCGAGAGATATGTAAAAAATTGGGTTTTGCGAAACAGTTGCCGTTCTTTCCCATCATTCTGCCAGAGGGGATGGCGGTATGCCCATAGAAAAGCGTTTTCGATCCGGTTCTGTTATTTATTTTGATCACGAGGTTGGGGATACCCTCTATATTCTCAAGGCAGGAGAGGTTGAACTCACCTTTACTGAGCCCGAGACAGGAGAAAAACTTCATAAGCCTGTACAGATAGGGGAGTTTTTTGGGTTGAAATCAGCCATCATTGGTCATACTCGAGGGGAGATGGCGGAGGCTATTACCGATGTGGTAACGATTGAGTTTAAGGCTACGGAGTTTGAGACCTATGTGGCTACCAATGTAGAACTCATGAAAAAGCTTCTCAGGGTTTTTTCTGGGCAGCTTCGGAATCTTGGTATCAAGGTGAACAATTATCTTGGGAACAATGTGATTTATGCTCCCAATATAGGGCTTTTTAAGATAGGAGAATATTATCTCAATCAAAAGAAGTATCCTCAGGCCATTCAAGTGTATGAGCGGTATCTCAAACACTATGGTCATACCAATTTGGCAAAAGAGGCGGAATATCGTATCCAGATATGTCAGGATGCTCTCAAGACGGGTTTTCTCAAAAGTTATCAACCCCTCGAAAAGATTATGGAAACCACAACGGTGGAGAGTGTCACAGTCACTGTGCAGGATACCTCTCAAAACCTCACGAATGCCCACTCGGTGTTGGGGACAAAAGAGGCTATGGATGCTTTCTACAAGGCAAAGGCCTTTTGTGAGGGGGGGGATTACGTGAATGCGGAAAAAATGGCCCGAGCCTTTTTGGAGAAGGACCTTTCTCACGTCGATCCAGCTATGGTGTTGAAGGGAAAAGTTCTGTTGGTGTCTGTGCTCTTCAAACAGAAAAAGTTGAACGAATGTGCGGAAACCGCCAATCAGTTTCTCAAAGAGGTGAAGGACCCACCGACGGTCAAACAGATACTTTTTGTGTTGGCTGATATTTACCGTTCTCTTGGTCAGCCGGCCAATGAAAAGGCTATTCTTCAAAAAATTGTGATGCTTCCTCCGATTGATGATCTCTCGAGGCAAGCAAAGAAGCGGATGGAGGGGTTGTAAGCCATGGATGCGTTGGAGAAATTCGAGCGAAGCTACAATGCGGGAGATATCATCTTTTGTGAGTATGAACCGGGGGATGAGTTTTATATCATCAAAGAGGGCAAGATTCGTCTCACCAAGATCCAGGATAATCGGGAAAAAACCCTTGACATCATTGAGCCACCGGCCATTTTTGGAGAAATGGCTATCATTGACAATGCCCCTCGAAATGCCACGGCTATTGCAGAGACGGCTGTTCGTCTTGTGGTGCTTCAGAAACAGAATTTTTATGAACTTTTGGTGAGTAATCCCAAGTGGGCACTTTCGTTGATCAAGATTTTTAGCAAACGTATTTTTGATGCTACACGGAAGCTTGAGATTCTCTCTCTGAAAGATGATGAGGCAAAGGTATTGGATACCCTTCTGATGCTGTGTGAACTTAAAGGTATTGTTCCTGCTACCTACAACAAACCTGATCCTATCATACTTGAAGGCGTAACAGTCGAGAGTGTGGCCCATTGGTGTGGGATTGAGGTGAGGGAGTGTGAGAAATACATCATGCGTTACCACAACATGGGAAGGATAGAAAGACGAGGGGATCAGATAGTCGTGAAAAACCTCTCTGATATCTATCGACTTGTCAAAAACAAGCGAAAACTTCAAGAGAAGGAAGATTGATGCTTCGATTCTTAGGCTTGTGGTTTGGGCTTGTGGGGTGGGTTGCGGTGGGAGGAGCAATTCCCTTGAGTGTGGAAAGTGTGCCGGTGGGGGTTGATGTGTATCTTGGGGGTGAAAGGGTGGGAAAAACCCCTTTTCAAACCAACCTTGTACCAGGGCTCTATACAGTCACTCTTCACAAGGCGGGATATAAGTCGTGGACCCAGGAGGTGAGTCCTCCGGCCAAGGTATGGGCTAGACTTCTCTCTACCAATTCGCATTTTCGATTTGTGGAGCGTTTTAAAACAGGGCGTCAGCCAAAGGATATTCTCTTTTCACCTGATGATAGATATCTTTATATTTCTCTTCTCGATGCTCCGAAGATTGAGATCTATGATCTTCGCACGAGAAGGCTCTCTGAGGTTATGATTCCGGAATACCGGCGTCCGTACAAAGGTCTTGTTGAGGGGGTGTTCACCCCTGATGGCAAAGAGTATTGGTTCACCCAAATGCACACCCAAGGGTGGATCTTTGTATTGGATACCCAGACGTTTACCCTTAAAACAAACTTTGCTTCTCATGGAAATTGGACCAAGGTAGGAGAATTTACCCCCGATGGGATATACTACTATGTGAGTCACTGGCTCAGTCATGATGTGACGTACTTTGTGGTGAGTAACTATACCTATGCTGGGCGGGTGAAGACACGAGGAGTTTCTCCGCGAGGATTGGGGTTTTCAGAGGATGGAAGATATCTGTATGTGGTTTTTTATGAGTCCGGTCACATTGCCAAATACGATAGGCAAAATGGCCATAAAGAGGTGAGTTTTGTTCATAATGGGGGGGGATCCAATGGGCGATTTCGTGCTGACTATGGCCGACAGATAGCCTTTATTAACAACCTGCGGCGGAATCATTTTGTTGTCTATGATCTCAAAAAAGATGTTATTGCCACAAGGGTACCAACATGGGTTCATCCCAATAATCTTAAACTTTCCCCCAAAAACCGTTATATCTATATCAGTACCCGGGGGCCGGATAATCCAAAGGGGTATCTTCTTCGAAGTCCAAAAAATGGGCGGATCCAGATTTTTGATAGTTATGGGAATTATCGGTTAGTCGAGGAGTTTGAGGTAGGCAATCAACCCATAGGAATAGCGCTGACCTCTGATCATACCCATCTGGCCATTTGTAATTTCATGGACGATACGGTGGAGATATTCACAAACGAAGGACTGTATGAGTAGGTTTAGAGGATTGTCTTCAGAAAAAACCCTATCCCTGAAAGGGTGAGGTTACCTGCCAGGGGGTGATTTCTGGGAGCTACCCATAACGATACTCCGAGGCTTACGAGACCTATCTCTAGAGAGGGAGAGGCTTCGAATATGGCTCCTGTGGTCATGGCATTGAAGATGTGGCTCACCTGTTCCTTGACTTCAGGAGGAATGGGGTTTTGGGGCTCTCTCTCTGTGATAAGAAAATTTCCTTTTTGCCATCCTGCGGTGAACTCAAGGCAAAAACGAAATGTCTGGTATTTCTTGTTGAAGGGATACCAGCCCCATGTGACAAAGAGAGAGGAGAGGGATTGTTCTTCTGGCACAAAAGGAAAATCTTGAGGGAAAACCATCACCTGCGGGGCAAAACCCACTCCTATACGTTGGTTCATAGAGGGATAATAGAAAAGCGTTATTCCAAGGCGTATAAAGGGAAATGTTTGGTATTTCCATGTCTCTGGCGATGAAACGTATGTGCCTATATCACACGCCACATAGAAAGGACGGGTCTGGTAGGTGTCCACGGGTTGATAGGAAAGAGAGGTTTTTTTAAGTACAAGCGTATCCTTTGCCACTGATATACCCTTTGGTGTGTACTGGAGATCCAGAAATACGGTTTTTCCCAGGGGGAGGGCAAGGGTGCTTTCTTTTTGTGAAGAGAGGATAAGATTGGTAAAAGCCTGATCACTATTGGTGAATCGAAGAGAAAGGGTATAGCTGCCTTGTGGGAAAAAAAGAAGTTCTGTCTTCAGAGGAGCAATAGTGACAACAGAGACCAGAGGAATGGGAAAAGAGGGAGTATCTCCTTGAAGAAGGGTGATATTGGTCTGCCAGAGGGTTCGGCCTAACCAAAGGTTATGAAGGGAGGGTTTTTCTCGTACGGAGATGAGGGTGGGTTTTCCCGTGGCCAATCGATAGTGTTGGGAAAGGGGGATGGTGTTTGTGAGATCAAGTATCTTGGTTTTATTCAGGTAGAGTCCATAGGTTTCATCCCCAATATCAGGGATGATCAGAGTGAGAAAAGTATACTGTGAGAGGTCTTCTCCTAAGGCTTTTCCTGTGGAGAAGACAGCTACATCCACAGCATCAAATATTCCATATCGAATATCAGCAATGGTATTTGTGTGGAGGATGAGAGCATTGCGATCATTGTACAATCGGAAAGAATAGAGACATACTGGTTTCTGGATTGGCCCAGAGAAGGCATACGTGGTCTCTAAACGATAAAGAAGCATGGCTTGTCTATTGGTAGGCAATTCTGTGACGACAGCCCATTCAGAGAGGGCAGCAAGACTGTATGTGAGGATCTCGTGAATGAAGTACCCTGTTGCTTCCTGTTGAGGATAATTGGTTGTCGTCGTCTCTGGTTGAGGTGGGGCAAGATACAATACCTTGTCCAGAGCAAAAGCCGGTACCAAAAAACTCAGGAGAACCATTCCCACAAGACATCCCCGCATAGAACCACCTCTCAAAAATTCTCTTGCCATAGAGTAAAGGGTAGCCCAGAGATTGTCAAGAAAAGAAAAATCCTGGCCATGCCGGATACTCAAGGCAAGAAAAATATGAGGTGCTGGTTTGATACCCTGAGGGGATGGTTCTTTTTGCATTTCTTTTGTCCTTGCCGTATAATAAAAAGAAATGTTTTTCTATGAGAAGGAGTTATCCATGGACTATAGTAAGACAGTGAATTTGCCCAATACACCCTTTTCGATGAAGGCAAATCTGGTGGAAAAAGAGCCCAAGATTATTGAGATGTGGGAGAAGAACCGTATCTACTTTAAGCAACTGGAGAAGCGTGCTCATGCTCCCACATTTATATTGCATGATGGTCCACCCTATGCCAATGGAGAGATCCATCTTGGGACGGCACTCAACAAGATTCTCAAAGACATGATTGTGAAGTATAAGTTTTTTCGAGGATACAAAACCCCCTTTGTGCCAGGGTGGGATTGTCATGGGCTTCCCATAGAGCTCAAAGTGGTTGATCAGCTGGGGGGAAAAGCCCACGAGATTCCTGTCAAAAAACTTCGAGCGGAGTGTCGTAAGTACGCAGAGAAGTATGTTGGTATCCAGCGGGATGGGTTTCGACGCCTTGGGTGCATTGGAGATTGGGAAAACCCGTATCTCACTATGTCTCATGAATATGAGGCAGCCATTGTAGAGGCTTTTGGACGTATTGTGGAGAAGGGGCTTATCTACCGTGGTCTTCGTCCGGTCCACTGGTGTCTTCATTGTGGAACATCACTGGCTGAGGCAGAGATTGAGTATCATGATCATCGTTCTCCGTCTATTTATGTGAAGTTCCCTGTGATAAAACATACCGTTACTTCTCTCCAAGAGAAGAAACTCTTTGTGCTTATTTGGACGACAACGCCATGGACTCTCCCAGCCAATACAGGGCTTTCTTTTCATCCAGAGGAGAACTATGTGGCAGCAGAGATTGAGGAAGAGTATCTCATTGTTGCTGAGAAACTTCTCTCTTCAGTGGCTTCGGTCAAGGGGAAAAAACCGGGGGAGATTGTTCCCCTCTCCAAACGGGATCTTGAAACCCTCGAAGTAATGCACCCTTGGAAAGAAAGACACTCTCGGGTTGTTTTTGGAGAGCATGTGACCATGGATACCGGTACAGGGATTGTCCATACGGCCCCCGGACATGGTATGGAAGACTACCTTATCGGAAAAGAAACGGGGCTTGAAATGCTCTCTCCTGTCAATGATCGAGGAGAATTCACGGCTGAGGTTCCTGAATTTGAGGGAATGAATGTCTTCAAGGCCAATGAGGAGATTATTGCTTTGTTAATGAGAAAGGACAGGCTCTATGCGAGAGCGGACATAGACCATAGTTACCCTCACTGCTGGCGGTGTAAGAAACCTATCATCTTTCGTTCTAAACCTCAGTGGTTTTTTAAGGTTTCGGATCCTGCCCTGGCCAAGAAAGCCCTTGAAACACTTCCCCATATTCAGTGGATTCCTGCGTGGGGACAAACCCGTATTGAAAATATGCTCAAAGACCGACCAGATTGGTGTCTTTCTCGTCAACGCCATTGGGGTGTACCTATCCCTGCGTTTTATTGTGAATATTGTAACGAACCCCATCTTGACAAGCGCACCATTGATCATATTATCGGACTTATCCATGAGCATGGGATTGATGTGTGGTTCGATAGGGAACCCACGGAACTTTTGCCGGCTGGCACGGTATGTCACAACTGTGGGGGAAAAACCTTCCGAAAAGAAACGGATATTCTTGATGTGTGGTTTGATTCTGGAGTGAGTAATATTGCTGTGCTCGACAAGCATCCCCTGTTGCATTCTCCTGCGGATGTATATCTTGAAGGGAATGATCAGTATCGTGGTTGGTTTCAGGCGTCACTCTGGCCATCTGTGGCCATCAAAGAGAAAGCCCCGTTTAAAGCCATCATTACCCATGGGTGGGTACTTGATGAACAAGGCCGTCAAATGCACAAGAGTCTCGGGAATGCGGTCTCCCCAAAAGAGGTCTATGACAAGTTTGGGGCTGATGTACTTCGTTTGTGGGTAGTGACAGAGGATTATCGTGGGGATCTCCGTATAGGAACGAATCTCATCCAGAAAGCGGTGGATAGTTATCGCAAGGTGAGAAATACCTTCCGCTTCATTATGGGGAACCTTGATGGTTTTGCTCAGGACAAGAGAATTCCCCTTTCTGAGCTAAAGCCAGTGGATGCTTACATGCTTTCAGAACTTGCTGAGCTCACTGAGAGAGTAACAAGGTTTTTTGATCAGTATGAGTTTTATCGTGGATTTCGTGAACTCTACAACTTTTGTGCGGTGGATCTTAGTGCTTTTTATTTGGATATTCTCAAGGATAGACTCTATATCTATGAAAGAGAGAGTATCGAGAGACTCTCGGCCCAAACGGTTCTTTACGAAATACTTCGGGTGATGACAATTCTTTTTGCCCCTATTCTGTCTTTTACCATGGAAGAGGTGTATCAGACCTATTTTGCTCGTGGAGAAGGGGAGAGTGTTTTGCTTCAGGATTGGCCAGTGGTTCCTGCCGAGTGGAAAAACGAAAACCTTTCAAAGGATTTCAAGGCTCTCCTTGAGATCCGGGAGAGTGTTTTGAAGGCTATTGAGGTTTTGCGAACAAAGGAGAGTGATCTTGGGGGTTCCCTTGAGACAAAAATCCTTCTTGAGGCCAAGAACCCCTATACGAAGGAATTGCTGGCAAAATATAGGGAGGATATTCGATTTTTCTTTATTGTGTCTCAGGTAGAGTATACTACCGTCTCCTCTCCTGATGCAGAAGATGACAATGTGAGAGTCCAGGCTACGCGAGCGGATGGGAGCAAGTGCGCTCGATGTTGGAACTATTCTGTTCATGTTGGCAAAGTGTCGGAATATCCTGATCTCTGTGAGCGGTGTGCGCCAATTGTGAAGAAAATGAAGGGATAACGATGGCTTTAAAGGTAAGTGTTTCTGGAATACGGGGTATTTGGGGAGAGAGTCTCACCCTTGATGTGCTTCGTGAATATACCGAAGCCTTTGGAAAGATGCTTCTCGAAAGAAGCCAAGGAGGACGGGTAAAGGTTCTTCTTGGGCGTGATGGGCGGAAGACGGGGCCGGTGATTTCCCAGTATGTGGCTAGTGTGTTGAATGCCTTGGGGATTGATGTTTTGGATGCGGGGCTTGTCCCAACACCCTCTGTCCTCTTTGGTGTGCGAGAGTGGAATCTTGATGGGGGAATTGTCCTTACGGCCTCTCATAACCCTATTGAGTGGAATGCCCTCAAGTTTGTTGTTCGGGGTGGGACGTTCACAACAGAAAAGGACCTTGAACATCTTTTGGCTCTGAAGGGGGGGGATTTCCCCTATGCTTCATGGCGAGACATAGGAACTACCATGAAAACAGAGGCCCTGGTTGAGGCTCACATCGAACGGGTACTTTCTGTTGTGAATACAGAAATCATCCAAAAAAAACGTTATACCGTGGTTTTGGATCCAGTCAATAGTGCTGGTGGACCAATAACTACGAAACTTCTTGAGGCCTTGGGATGTACTGTCATCGGAGTAAATACAGAGCTTACGGGGGAGTTTTCCCGGGTAGCTGAGCCTACACCAGCCAATCTCTCTCATCTTTCCGAGCATATTTTGTCACATCACGCGGATGTGGCTTTTGCTCAGGATCCCGATGCGGATAGGTTGGTGATGGCTGATGAAACGGGTCGTCTTCTCAGTGAAGAGTGGACAGTGGCCTTGGCGGTTCGTCATGTGTTGTCAAAGACACCAGGTCCTGTGGTGGTCAATCTCTCCACATCCCTTCTGAGTGAGATGTTTGCTCGAAAGGTAGGGCAGTCCTGTTTCTACACCAAAGTAGGAGAAGCGAATGTGGTTGAGGGTATCAAGACGTATGGGGCTGTTATTGGTGGAGAGGGAAATGGTGGGGTGATTTATCCACGAGCGAACCTTGGTCGAGATAGCCTGGTAGGTATTGCTTTGGTGCTTGAGGCTATGGCTATGTCTGACAAAAGCCTTTCTTCGTTGGTAGAAGATTTTCCTAGGCTTTTTTCTCTCAAGGAAAAATTTCCTCAGACTATTGATATGGATACCCTTCAAAAACGCTTATTTCAGGTATTTCCAGAGGCTTCGTTTACTACTCTTGATGGGATTCGTATGGATCTTGCAAGGGGGGAGGAGAGGCTTTGGGTGCATGTGAGAACGTCCAATACCGAGCCGATTGTGCGTCTGATTGGAGAATCTACCAGTGACGAGTGGCTTCGCGAGGTGGGAGATACCCTTCGCCAGATGCTGAAGGGGTGAAATATTGTTTTCGAATGCCATGCGGGAGATTTTTTTTCTCGTGTGGGTATGCAAAGCGTGGGTGTATTGAAGAGGTTTTCTTCTCTTACTTGACATCCTTGAGGGTTTCCTTTATAATACATAGACAAAATCTTGAGGAGGCTACCTTTGGCAGTCCATATTCGTTTAACTCGCATGGGAAAGGCTAAACAGCCCTACTATCGTATTGTTGTGGTGGATAGTCGTGCTCCCAGAGATGGGGCATATATTGAGAGTCTTGGGTATTATCATCCCACAGAAGAGGGGAAGACAAACCTTGACCTGGCTCGCTATGAGGAGTGGGTGAAGAAAGGGGCTATTCCCACTGATGTGGTAAAGAATCTCGCCAAGAAGGCAAAGAGGGCATAAAAGGTGGTACAGACACCACTGGTTGTGATCGGTCGTTTTACGCGACCATACGGATTGAAAGGGTATATCAAGGTCCAGTGGTATGTAGATGAGATAGATGATCTTCAGGCCTTTGAGAGGTTTTTTGTAGAGGATAGGAAGTTTCCCGGTGGGTACAGAGAGGTATCTTTTGCTGAGATCCGGGAGTACCAAAAGGCTTACGTTGCCAAGGTTGTGGGCATGGAGGATAGGACAGCGGCGGAAACACTGGTAGGGAAAACTATCTATGTGCGCCAGGAAGACTTTCCTCAATTGCCTGAAGGAGAGTACTACATCAAGGATATCTTGGGGTGTGAGGTGCGATACCACGGAGAGGTTTTTGGTGTGGTTGAGAATTTCTTTGAAGTAGGACAGCGGACGCTGTTTGTGATAAAAATGGCAAGTGGAAAGAGCTTGGCTGTGCCATATGAAAAGCGGTATTTTGTTCGGGTAGATGTTGTGGCAAAAGAGGTGGAGGCAGAGCATCTTTCCGAGTTGTTGTAGATGCGTTTTGATGTGGTAACAATATTTCCCGAGGTGGTGGAGCCGTACCTTCGCAAAGGTATCCTCCGTCGAGCGATTGAAGAAAAAAGGGTAACGGTGGAGGTCCATCAACTACGGGAGTTTTCGCCCTTCAAGGGTGGACGGATAGATGCCCCTATTGTAGGGCATGGAAAGGGGATGCTTTTTCGTCCAGAACCCCTTGCTGAGGTGGTGAAACGCTTGAAAAGACCGGGGGGGCAGGTTGTGCTTCTTTCTCCCCAAGGCGAGCGTTTCACAGCGGCTGTAGCGAGAGAACTCTCTCTACTTCCACAAGTAGTGTTGATTGCTGCTCGATATGAGGGGGTGGACAGTCGTTTTATTTCCCGGTATGTGGATAGGGAGATCTCGCTGGGGGATTTTGTTCTGATGGGAGGAGAACTTCCTGCCCTTTGCGTTATTGAGGCAGTTACCCGATTTGTAGGGGAGGTGCTCGAGACGGAGGCTGTGGAAGGAGAGAGTTTTGAGGCTGGGCTTCTTGAGTATGATCACTATACTGAGCCGTCTGAGTTTGAGGGGCTTGGAGTGCCAGAAGTACTCAAGAGTGGGAACCATCAGGCCATAGCCACGTGGAGGTACGAGAATGCTGTGGCCAAAACCTACCTTCGGCGTCCGGATGTATTTGCAGAGTATAGCCCGGAACTCCCAGAAGGGACACGTCTCAAGCAACTTGGCAAGAGAAATGAGAGACTACGGAAGTTTTTGAGAGTGATACAAAAAACAGTAAAGGAGTGGAAAGATGGCCGAGAACACGAAAGCGAATAAACATGAGCTGAAGCAGAAGCGTGCTGAGGCTCGAAAAGCAAGAGAAGAGGCTTTGGCCTCTAAACTGGCAGGCCTTCCCAAGAAAAACCGCCTGGATGAGGTGGAGAAGGCTCTTTTGGCAGAGCAAAACAACACGGAGAAATTCCCTGTCTTTCATGTGGGTGACACAGTTCGTGTCCATGTCAAGATCAAAGAGGGGGACAAGGAACGTATCCAGCCCTACGAGGGAGTGGTCATGATGTTCCAAAATGCTGGCCCACGACGAAGTTTTACCGTACGTCGAGTGAGTTATGGGGTAGCTATTGAAAGGGTATTTCCCTTGCATTCCCCCTATATTGCCAAGGTAGAAGTTGTACGTCGAGGGCGTGTTCGCCGAGCAAAACTCACCTATCTTCGTGGCAGATTTGGTCGTTCAGCTGTTCTTGAGGAGAAGGTATAGAATATGTCCCCACGCCCTGTTGGTGTGGATTTGTTTCTTTATGAAAGGGAACTTCGAGAAAAGGGTCATCGGTTTGTGGTAGGTATAGATGAAGCGGGGCGTGGTCCTTTGGCAGGCCCAGTGGTAGCTGCAGCAGTTATCTTTGATCTCGAGGCTCTTCCCTCTCTTCCTGGTGTGTATGATTCCAAAGCGCTGACTCCTCGTCAGCGCTTTGTGCTTTATGAAAAGATACACGAGTGTGCCTTGGCTATAGGTGTAGGAAGCGTAGAAAACACAGAGATTGATAGGATCAATATCTATAGAGCCACCCAAAAGGCGATGCTTCAGGCCCTTCAACAAGCCAAATTTCCCTATGATGGTGTTCTAATCGATGCGATGCCCCTTTCTTTGTCGTGTCCTGTTTTTCCCCTTGTCAAGGGAGATCAGCGTTCTTTTGTGATTGCCGCGGCTTCTATAATTGCCAAGGTAGAGAGAGACAAGATTATGGATATGCTTCATGAAGAGTATCCTGTATATGGATGGAAGAACAATCGTGGGTATCCAACAAAAACGCACCGGGAGGCTATTGTTCGTTATGGGCTTTCTCCGTATCATCGACGGAGTTTTGACTGTTATGGGAAAAGCATTCAGGACAAATGCCCACCAGATAAAACACATGCTGGCTCACGTGATACGGTTTCGCAAATACCTCCTGGGGGAGAGGACAACTGGTGAGGGGAAAGAAACGGTGACATTGTTCACAATGAAAGAAATGGTTGTGGTGATGGCTTGAGAGGTAATAGGTTTGGATTCCCATTTGTGTACAAGGGAGAACAAAACTCTCTACCAGCCCTTCTTTCTGAAGGTATTCCAAGGCGCGATAAATAGATGTTTTGTGAACGTGGGGAAAATGCTGGTGGATATCATGAACACAGAGAGGATAGGGGGCTTGGTTTTCAAAAAGACGCATAATTCTTTGCCGGAGAAGGGAGGGTTTCTGTTTCATAGCTAAAGAGGGAGGACAGAAGGGGCAAAACGGACAATCTGAAGAATGACATTGGCATAGAGGGCTGCAAAGAGATCATCGATCATGACACCAATCCCCCCATGGATCTTTTGAAGGGAAGCGATAGGGGTAGGCTTGGTGATGTCAAAAAGTCTAAAAAGAAGAAAACCCAAGATGATGTATCTCCAGCTCTCGAAATCCCCCTGAAAGGGAAAGGTGAAAAGGGTGGCTATCATTCCTATTACTTCGTCAATCACAATAACGCTTGGATCTTTTTTGGCGTAGAGGTGTTTTTCGGCATAGGTAGTGATAGGGATAGCAAGAAGGAGAAGCCCTCCCCAGAGAATGTACAACCATATCCCTAAGGGGGAAAGAAGGACAAAGAGAAGCACTCCCACCAGACTCCCAAAAGTGCCTGGCATAAAGGGAAAATACCCCGTGTAAAAACCTGTAACAAGAAAGTCTACGATACCGTGCAAAGCATTCTTTATCGTGTTCATTTTTTTCCTCCGGGAGACATTTTTTGGTAATAATCCCACCCTGTGTATAGGGTAAAGAGGACAATGAGGATTGTCAAGCTGAGAGGAAAGTACTCCACCCATTCTGGAAGACGGAGACGACGTATAACCTCACTGTAACCGAGGGGACTTTGGTATATCCAGCGAGCGAGGCTTTTGAGAACCCACATGAATCCCATAATCAACGTGATGCCTATCATCTGAAAGGTGGTTTTTGCCTTGGCTACGAAGGAAGTCTTGAAAGATAACCCATGACGTTTGGCGTATCCTCGGAGCCACGTGACAAAAATATCCCTCAAGAAAAGAGGGAGAACAACATACCACGGGATATGAAGAAAAGGAAGGGTACAGAATACTCCATACACAGCCCACACAAGAAATTTATCAGCGAGAGGATCAATGTAGGCCCCCCATTCAGTAGACTGATTAAGCTTTCGTGCAATAATGCCATCAAAGGTATCTGTGAGGGCAGAAATCCCATACAACACAAAAGCAAGTGTTAGGCTTTCCCAGGAATTGATGAAAATCAATCCCACAATAAAAGGAATAAGCCCTATCCGGAGATAGGTGAGGATATTGGGAAGGGTGAAAAGCTCTGCTCTTCTCATACGATTGTCCCCTTAAGATCATACGACTTCTCTAAAGCCTCGATATGGACACGGTGAAAGATTTTTCCTTCAAGAGAATCATCCCAAGGCACAAACACCCCCCCATCGATATCAGGGGCATCATAGGGGGTACGAAGGAAGCGATAGGGTTTTCCCCGGATGACTTTTTGTTTTCCCTCATCAATACAGAGAAGGGTTTTTCCTATGAAACGAGAAAGCCGTTTCTCAGAGATAGCCTTTTGTACAGAGGCGAGATAGGAGATTCTTTCTTTGAGCGTTTTTTTGGCTATCTTGGGAGTAAGGGTGGCGGAAAAGCTCCCTTCTTCGTCCGAGTAAGCAAAAAAACCCACTCTATCAAGTTGGGCTTCTTCAAGAAAGCGAGCAAGGATTTCAACGTCTTCTTCGGTTTCTCCAGGATACCCTACAATAAAGGCTGATCGAATCGCAATATCAGGGATGATATTGCGTATCTTGTCAAGATAGGAAAGAAGCTCAGTAGGACTGCCCCCTCTCCTCATAGAGAGGAGAATACGTTCACTTGCGTGTTGTAGGGGAATGTCAATATACGGAACAAGAGGAGGGTAGTCTTTCATCATCGCTACAAGAGTGAGCACCTCTGGTTCTGGGTAAAGGTACATGATACGGATCCAAGGAAACCCCACTTCCACCAATTGTGGAAGAAGGAGCGAAAGGGAACGCTTCCCATAGAGATCAAGCCCATAACTTGTGGTATCTTCTGCGATGAGGATGAGTTCTTCAATCCCTTGATCCCGAAGAAAACGGGCCTCCTCTACAATGTCCTCCATCGGACGACTACGCTGGGGGCCACGGATGTGAGGAATGACACAAAAACCACACGCACGGTTGCATCCCTCAGAGACTTTGAGATAGGCATAAGCGAAACCAGAAAACACAAGAGAACGTTCTGTTTTCCAATGGATATCTGTGTAAGCACGAGTATCAGTGTAGGAAGGTTTCTGAAGAGCCTCCAGCACCAAATGAGGATCCTTGACCCCTGTAGCGTGATCTATCTCTGGGATAAGGGAGAGAAGTTCTTGTTTATAACGTTCTGTGAGGCATCCTGTAGCTACAATCTCAAGGGAGGGATTGTTTTTTTTGAGTTCAACATAGCTCAGGAGAGTATCGATGGATTCTTGTTTGGCGTCCTCAATAAAGCCGCAGGTGTTGACGACGATAATATCTGCCTCTTCTGGATGAAAAACAAGAGTATAGTCATGTGTTTGGAGAAAGTAGGCTATTCTTTCAGCATCAACAAGGGCTTTTGGGCATCCGAGGGCATCGAGAAAGACCTTTTTCAAAGAGCTTTTCCTCCTACCGCAAGAAAGTGCGAACGAGATTGTAACGATTGCGCTCTTTTTTCCAATAGATGATGCTTTTGTTGACTTCGCCCCATCCTCCACCGTTCTCTTCTCGGTTATTGACAAACAGTTTTACAGCGGCAGCATTTCCTAACGAAAGGATGATATATTGTTTGAATCTCACTTCCTTGGAGAATCCCCGTTCAATCTGAAGTGTTTCTGGTTCGTTATTGTCGACGACAAGCTGGCAAAAACCAGTGTCTATGCCTTGAATTTTAATGGGGATCTCTCCCATCTCGTTAGCCGTATAGAGGAGATTTTCCTGAGCGATGTGGCCTTCCATGAACTGGGAATTGATGCCAAGAATACTTTTGAAAGCGAGGGTTTGATCGGCTTGCAAAAGAGAAGCATTTACCCGAATAGCCTGGGGTTTGGCTGAGAGGATCTCAAGGACAAAATCATTTTGGGAGTCTCCATCGGTATCCAAGGCAAAAACCTCTTGTTGTTTGAGATTGTATTTTCGACCATTGATCTGAACGAGGAGGGATTTGTCGAGGTTTTGTTTCTCAAAGACGACATGGATAGTTTTGTTTTTTGCGTTCGTGATGAAGAAATCCTGTCCCACTTTGAATTTTTGATGGCTAAGGAGAGGGAGGGTGGCCTCTGAGAAGTGAGAGAGGCTTCTCCCACTGGTAGGACGGTTGGCTGGGGAGGAACTTGCTATCTGAATAAAGATGAGGACGAGTCCAAAAAAGACAATCAACCCTAAACTGATCATAATGATCTGTCTCCAGAGGGAAGGAGATATCTGAGCATACCATGGAATGCGCTTACCCACGAGTTCTTCCAGCGGAACTTCCTGGTCAAGTTGAATCTGGTGCTTGTAGGCACTGATAAGGGTAGTGGCATCCAGGTCTAGAATTTCAGCATACGTTTTCAAAAAACCTACCACATAGGCTTCGGCTGGAAACACGGAGAAATCGTTTTTTTCAAACGCTTCTAAATACGCCCTTGAGATGTTGGTTTCTCGGGCAATTTCATCCAGAGAGAGCCCCTTTTCTCGTCTGGCCTCACTTAGCATATCCCCCACGGTCTTTTTTTCGGCCATGGATACTCCTTGCTAGGGATTTTTGAATAGAAAACCCTCTTTTTTAAGTATAGAGCAAATCTAAAAAAAATGCAAGCAGATACTCCCCTGAGGTCGGGGTTTTCCCTCTGCCTCTCTGCCGGGGAGGCCACACCCTTTCGTGGAAAGAGGACATGTCCACGAAAGGGTCTTTTGGGGAATGGGGTGGGGAGAATTTATTCTCTGTTTCGGAGCCACAAGAGACGCAAAAGTTGCAAAAGAGCCATCAATGTGGCAGCCACATAGGTAAGAGCGGCTGCTGTCAGTACGGATTTGACTCCCCGGAGTTCTCTTTCGTCCATGTATCCCTGTTTGAGAGCAGCGACAGCCCGGCGGCTTGCGTCGATTTCAACAGGCAAAGTCACTACATGGAAGGCTACTGTCCCTGCAAAAAGATAGATACCCAGGTTAATGAGAAAGGGTAATCCCATCAGAAGGCCCAGGAAAAAGAGGGGAAAAGCCATGTATGATGAAAAAGCAGCCACAGGATAAATAAGGTTGCGAAGTACCAAGGGGATAAAGGCTCGTGCATGCTGGACTGCATGTCCTGCCTCGTGAGCAGCGACTCCCAGGGCTGCAATGGAATCACTTCCATAGGTGGCGTCAGAGAGACGCAGGATTTTGGATCGAGGGTCATAATGATCGGTAAGTTGTCCCGGTGTATGTTCTATGATAACGTCTTGGATTCCGTGTTGCAACAGGATCTGATATGCTATATCCTCTGCCGTTTTTCCCGATTGGCTTGGTTTGATACTATACTTGGCAAACGTATGTTGAACCTTCCACTGAGCCCACGCTGCAAAAAGGAGAGCAGGAAGAAGAAAGAGCATACTTGGATCATAGAAAAAAGGATACATACAACCTCCTTTTGGAAATCTCTTTTTCATAAAAAAAGATACAGAAGATAAAGAGAAATGTCAAATTTTCTTGGAGAGATTCTGATATGACAGGCTTCGTGTGTTTTTAGGGTTCGCAAGGGGGGATATTCTGAGAGGGTTTTCTCAATAGGAGGCGAATTTGTGTGCGTTTTGGTTTATCCGACGATTCTTTTTCGAGGGGAAGGTTATGGGAGCACACCACCAAAGATCTTTTTCTTTTGTTTTCCATGAAAAGCCCCGTATCTCAGTGAGGGGGCTTTTCATGGAAAAATGATGTCTTTAATTGGTCCATACCGCCCAATTGTTTCCATAAGCGGCCAGTGTCCAGTTGGTAGTGAAGCTCATTCCAGGACCGAGTTTCACGATAGTGTTGCTATTGATGAGGGCTACATATTCTGTAGCTTCAGCCTTGAGAATGGTGATAGGGCTTGTGGAACGGATACCTTGAGATTTTCGAATAGCGATCAAGGTAGTGATAGTGTTTTTGAGGGAGTTTCCACTCTCAAAATAGTCATACCAATAGACACATGGAATTCCGGGATGGGTGAGGATGTAGGCATATCCTATTTCACGCTTGTCTTGAGGAAATGGCCAATGATGTTGACCACCACCGGGGGAATATCCTGTGTCATGATTGTCCACAAAGGTCACACTCATGGCTGGCCACCACCCTATAGCTCCTATAGGTTTTCCCTCTGGATCCTTGAGACGCCAGTATTCGTTCCGTTCAACCGCCAGCATGAGCTGCCATTTGGTAGTGAAATCAAACACAGAAGAGGTTCCCCCAGAATTGTCTATCCAGTTCATGAGTGCCTGACGGTGATAGTTGATAGCGCTTCCCGACGCATAATAGTCTCCAGAAATGTCTGGCCAGAGTTCTCCTACGGAGAAATACGGTTTTGTTGCCTCATTGTAATTGCTATTATATCGAGAATGATACCCTTTCACATAATCGTATCGCCATCCGTCAAAGCCGATTCTTCTTAGCCATCGCATCCATCCAATAATAGAAGAACGGACATCTGGGTTTGTGTGGTCAAGGTCACGACCTGCTTCATATCCTGCTCCTGTATCCAAGGCCCCCGTCGGATTTCCCCCATTGTTTTTCCATTCGTCATCGCTACAGACAGCAGCATTGTTGTTGGGAAAGGCTGGATCAGTAAAATCAGCCCAGTTGGCAGTTCCCACCCGATGATTGATAACTATGTCAGCGATGACTTTGATGCCGAGTGACCGGAGACTACTGACAGCATTTGAGAGAGAACTCCCGTTGCCGTAACACGACGCAAGGGTATACCAACGACGAGGAAGATATCCATTATTGTCAGCGCTATCTGAAACAGGAGGAAACCATACCATCGTAAACCCTGCCGATGCTATGGAAGGAGCGTTCGTCGCGAGGGTTGTCCACCAATTTCTGTTGGTGGCACTCCAATGGAATCCCTGAAGGATGATATCATAGCCGTTCCCATTGTAGTTTGGATTGGTGTATTCTGTGTATCCAAACACATTGGTGTTGGTAACAAGCACCACAGTAAAGTTGAGGGTATTGGTAAGGGAAAAGTTTCCTGCGGCATCCATCGCATAGGCGGCTACTGTATGACTTCCTTCTGAGAGAGTATTCACCAAGTAACTAAAAGAAGTGGTCCCTACAGGGAAAAAGTTTCCGTTATCGATTTTGAGGTAGGTTGCCACAACCCCTGTACCACTGTCACTTGCTGTTCCTGTGATGGTTACCGAGGTATTGGAGAGGGTTATCCCTGAAGAAGGACTGGTGAAGGTGAGGATCGGACGAATAGTGTCTATGGTCACACTGATTTGGGCAATGTTGGTTTTCCCTGTAGAAGAGATAGCTCGGGCACGGATGAGATTGGAGCCTTCGCTACAACCAAGACTATAGCTCCAGTTTGTCGTCCCACTTGCTGTAAGCCAAGCACCCCCATTGAGGCTGAGTTGGACAACGGTGATGAGACCTGTGGAAACAAAACTTGTGCCGGTAATGAAAAGGGCTGAAGAGTTGGTGAGGGTTCCTGAGAGAGGGCTGAGGATAGAAATCTCTGGAGTGTCCCTATCAGAAATGAGGAAGAGAAGAGTGTTAGTTTTTTGGCCAGCCTTGTCGTATACACACAGGTATATCCGATTGGTGCCTTCTTCAAGAGGGAGAACCAGGGAGAGATTTGTGCTGGGAGTGGACAGGGTATAAGAGTTTGAGCTCCCATTTTTTTCATAGAAGAAAAAGTCAAGGAGACTATTGTCAGAAAGGGAGAGAATGAGAGTGACTGTTTCTCCTACCGTTTGGCCATTGGTAGGAGAGAGGATCTCAAGGAGTGGAGGAAGGGTATCAGGAGAGGTGATAGTGATGTTGGTTGTAGGGGTGGTACCCACGTTTCCCCCTTTGTCTGTCGCCGAAGCAGAGAGAGTATAGCTTCCTACAGGCAAAAGGACCGTAAAGCTTTCACTTCCCTGGAGAGGAGTTGAGGAAAGGGTGTGAGTTATATTGGTAACAAAACCTGGCTTCAGAATGGAAAGAGATACCTCTTTTACCCCACTCTCATCTTGATAGGAAACGGTAACGGTGCACGACGAAGAGGAGCTTGAGAGGCTACTGATAGAGACTGTGGGAGGGGATTGGTCTGTCTTTTGTTGTGGGGGTTGGGGTGGGGTGGCACAAGAACCGAGAAACAAAACCCCAAGCCAGAAAAAAACACCAAACTTTTTCAAAAAAGAAGAGAAGACCATTATTTTCCTCCTAGAAAGAGAAGATTATTTTTTATTTATACGAAGAAAAATACAAAAAAGTGAAATTTTTACGGATTTTTCAGGACACCTTTCTTAGAGAGGAAAACTCCCCCCCTGGATATCTTTCGTGTTTTCCCCTTCCACCATCTCTTTTTGAAACATCCCCACATTCCCCCTTGACAGCCTGGCAGGCTATGGGTATGATCTGGTGGGATAAGGGATATAGAATTTTATTCTACTTCTAATAAGTGTGAAGGTGTTTATCTTAATTTCGTTTTTTTTGCTTTCGATTTCTTATGCCTTTCTCTCATACATTTTATTTGTGCAAGGGGATCAATGAAATCAATGAAATACAAAAATATCTGCGAATGCTTGACTTTTTTTTCATTTTATAATTATTTATCACTAAAGTGGAGGAGAAAATGAATAGTTATATTGCAGAGCGAAAGGATATTTTGGAAAGGGTGAAAAGTTTGTTGATTGAGCAGCTAAATCTTGATCTTGAGAAAGACGAAATTGATAATGATGCTCCCTTATTTGGAATGGGATTAGGGTTGGATTCTCTTATTGAAGAAAAAATAATTTATTTTATTAATTTTATTCAGGGAGGAATATTGAAATGTCCAGAAAAG
>JAOADA010000033.1:290-570 GCA_026417555.1 Brevinematales bacterium | reverse complement strand
CCCTTTCAAAAGCCTTTTCCATAAAGCTAATGGCTCTCTCTATCCTCTCTTTTTTCTTTTCAAAGTCTCCTTCTTCTACGTACCTCTTGTTTTTCAAGGATTCCATAACCTCCCTGCCCTTCTCCAAACCCACCTCTATGAGAAACTCTCCGTCCAACTCCGTTATAAGAAGGTGGTAGCTTTCCTTTACCTCTGGACCATTTCCCATAGTGGTGCAAAAGCAAGTATGCGTGGCATAGGTGCAGTTTACCGCAACGATAAAGGCTTCTCTTCTTAGGTT
>JAOADA010000033.1:0-280 GCA_026417555.1 Brevinematales bacterium | reverse complement strand
CCCTTTCAAAAGCCTTTTCCATAAAGCTAATGGCTCTCTCTATCCTCTCTTTTTTCTTTTCAAAGTCTCCTTCTTCTGCGTACCTCTTGTTTTTCAAGGATTCCATAACCTCCCTGCCCTTCTCCAAACCCACCTCTATGAGAAACTCTCCGTCCAACTCCGTTATAAGAAGGTGGTAGCTTTCCTTTACCTCTGGACCATTTCCCATAGTGGTGCAAAAGCAAGTATGCGTGGCATAGGTGCAGTTTACCGCAACGATAAAGGCTTCTCTTCTTAGGTT
>JAOADA010000032.1 GCA_026417555.1 Brevinematales bacterium | reverse complement strand
CTTTTTTTTACAAGTTCGAAACAATAGACACAGTTTTAGCCGCCAATTGTGGGATTTAAAGTTTCGTTTCGAAATCTTATCATTAACGTACATATAAGTTTTAGCCGCCAATTGTGGGATTTAAAGATTCTTAACGCGTTTCAAAACTCGCAAATACCGCTTGTTTTAGCCGCCAATTGTGGGATTTAAAGTGGTTAAATGTAGAATTCTCGCGGACGTTGTGTATAGTTTTAGCCGCCAATTGTGGGATTTAAAGGAAATAGAGACGGTATTCAAAAAGCGAATTGATCCCGTTTTAGCCGCCAATTGTGGGATTTAAAGCGAGGAGCGTTTGAAATACTTAGAAATAAGAATAATGTTTTAGCCGCCAATTGTGGGATTTAAAGGTTTGTCAAGCGTTTTCGAAAAATTTTTTTATTTTTGTTTTAGCCGCCAATTGTGGGATTTAAAGGCAAACTGCGCTCTTGTTGTGGATCCAAAGGCGTATGTTTTAGCCGCCAATTGTGGGATTTAAAGCCTCGTTATTATTTGCATCGAAAAACTGACACGATTGTTTTAGCCGCCAATTGTGGGATTTAAAGACCATTGTTACAGTAA
>JAOADA010000031.1 GCA_026417555.1 Brevinematales bacterium | reverse complement strand
AACTATCACCGCGCAAAACAAGCGTCGCCTGTCCCGTTATCTTTAAATCCCACAATTGGCGGCTAAAACCGCGAGCATTTCGAACTTTTTAAAATTTTCAAGCGGCTTTAAATCCCACAATTGGCGGCTAAAACCTCACTACCCCCCGCAGCTTCGAGTAGATACGAGAGCTTTAAATCCCACAATTGGCGGCTAAAACCTTAACGGAGAATACGCTAATGATGGAAACAAAACTTCTTTAAATCCCACAATTGGCGGCTAAAACTTTTTAGAATTCTCACCAAGATTCGCAAAATACCGCCTTTAAATCCCACAATTGGCGGCTAAAACCTCGTTGTATTTTTCGATATCTTTAATAAAACCACGCTTTAAATCCCACAATTGGCGGCTAAAACAAGACGCTTACAACATCGTATGGGATGAGCACCCTTGCTTTAAATCCCACAATTGGCGGCTAAAACCCCGCGACGAATAACTTTTGACTCCTCAGCCATGCACTTTAAATCCCACAATTGGCGGCTAAAACTTGACGGTTTCCTCAACTGAAGCGTTAATATCATACTTTAAATCCCACAATTGGCGGCTAAAACAAGACGACGTGAG
>JAOADA010000030.1 GCA_026417555.1 Brevinematales bacterium | reverse complement strand
CTGCGTTTTGGTTGGTGGCGCCTTTAAATCCCACAATTGGCGGCTAAAACGTTGAACTTCTCCGGAGCGCGCTGGAAACGTGGTTGCTTTAAATCCCACAATTGGCGGCTAAAACTCCCACCCTCGAGAGCCCTCAGCACAGTTTTCCTCGCTTTAAATCCCACAATTGGCGGCTAAAACTTTTTTCTGTGTTATCTTACATCTATATTATACCACTTTAAATCCCACAATTGGCGGCTAAAACACAAACAACAAACACGCAAGCCGCAGGTATGGTCGCCTTTAAATCCCACAATTGGCGGCTAAAACGCAATCACCGGAAAGCGACGGGGTAGCTGTCGAACGCTTTAAATCCCACAATTGGCGGCTAAAACAAAAGCCGCCGGGGAAAGAACAATTGAGTTACCGAACTTTAAATCCCACAATTGGCGGCTAAAACGCCGAGAATCGGCACCTGCACAGTACTCGTTTCCATCTTTAAATCCCACAATTGGCGGCTAAAACGAAAACAACTCCCCGCCCGGTATCTTCGCTCTCTCGCTTTAAATCCCACAATTGGCGGCTAAAACCGTATGGAATGAGCACCATCGAGGCGACGAAGGCGACTTTAAATCCCACAATTGGCGGCTAAAACTCGACTGGTATAGTATTCTATAT